>CAKSIW010000001.1 GCA_934463175.1 uncultured Clostridia bacterium
AGATACACCGCGCCCGGTCTTTCGGTGCCGTTGAAGCCCCAGACTGCCTTGATTGTTTTCGGGTCAAGATCCATTGTCTCACTGCCATAGCACCAGCACGGAGTCACAGACAGCGTTGCAACAACGTTTTCCTTTGAAAACTGCTCCGCAACCCTTGCCGCCTCTGCACCGCCGCCGATTGTCGTGCAGCCGATTACGCACTCAACCGCACTTCCGTCAGCATAGCAAAGGGTTGATGAAATCAGCTCCGCCGCCGCCTTCGCCATGTTCATTGTCTGATTCTCCAGCGACTCTCTGACGCCGCCCCATCTGCCGTCGATTACGGGACGTATTCCGATTCTTGGTTTTAACATTTTTCATTCCTCCTGTATAATATTTTTGAAATTGCTTGAAAAATTTATTTTTTTATGATAATATGGATTTATCAATCAATACGCATATGCCGCGCAGATGATTGTTTTCACCATAATTATAGCATATCTTTGCTAATGGAAATATGAAAAAATCAACACAGAATATGGAGTTTTCGGTATGGATATACAGAAAAATCATTTTTTTTCGGACATAATAAACAAATTAAACATTGAGATTCTCGACAGCGGATATGTATACGGAGACACCGCATGGAACGGAAAAAACATCTGCTCGCCGTTTTCACGCCTTTATTACATTGAGAGCGGTCACGGCATACTCAAATATGCCTCAACGAAAATCGTCATGAACCCGGGTCATGTCTATCTCGTTCCGACCGGGCTGAATTTCAGCTACAGCTGCGAGGACAGCTTCACAAAGCTGTTTTTTCATGTCAACATAACACGCCCCGACGGCTATGACATTTTCGCGGACTGCGGCTCATGCATTGCGTCACCGATTTCGCTTTATGAAATCCAACGGCTGAAGGATCTTTACAGCTCAAACAGTCTCCTGGGTGTGCTGAAAATCAAACAGGAGTTGCTCAGCCGAGTGACCTCAATGGTTCCGCCTGCGGCGGTTTCGGCGGTTTTTGCGGCGGTATATTCCCCCATGGTTCAGAAAACAATCGACTATATTCAGCTCAACCTTTCAATCCAACTGAAATCCTCCGCGCTCGCCGACATGCTCTTCATCTCGGAAAGCACTCTGTGCAAGCACTTCAAAGCAGAGGTCGGTGTTACAATCGGAAAATATATTGATGACTTGATTTTCTTTAATGCGGAAAAGCTGCTGCTCAAATCAAACTGGTCAATCAACCAAATCAGCGAGACACTCGGATTCTGCGACCAGTTCTATTTTTCCAGACGCTTCAAGCAGAAATACAACCAAACCCCTCTGCAATATCGGAAAAAACTAAGCTCTGTCCTTTGAGGCTCGGGAAAAAACAAAAGAATTACATGCTTTAAATCAAAAAATCAGAACAGCGTTGAAGCAAAAAAATAACTGAGGCGTGCGCCTCAGTTATTTTTTTGCTTCAGCTTTTTATACCATATACTGGTTGATTCCCCCGTTTTTACAGTTTGTTTAACAATATTTCCGCTTTCGTCATATGTCGTTTCTTCCACTTGGTATTTACCGTCTTTTCGCGACTCCACGGTTTGTTTAATAATATTTCCGTTTTCGTCATACATCGTTTCTTCCACTTGGTATTTACCGTCTTTTTGCGACTTCACGATTTGTTTAATATTTCCGTCTTCATCACAAATAGTATCTTTTATATACCACCCTCGAGGTCCTTCTGATATGCAATGTGTTATGTACGGAAGGTAACCACTCTTTGTGCGTCTTCTTATCAATCCTTCCTGTTTATTATCCATTTGATTTTTATCTGTTTGTGCTGCTATTTTTCTGTCATAAATTTCTTTTTCTGTCTCGTCCATTTTTATTTCGCCACTTTCCCATTTTGACGTTTGCTGTCTTTCCCGTCCGCCTAACCTTTTCTTGCAATGACCTTCTTTGCCTTCTCAACAATTGTCTTTGTGTCAAGACCGTACATTTCAAGCAGAACCGCAGGGACACCCGAACGACCGAACACATCGCGCGTTCCGACTCTTTCGGTCGGGGTCGGGCAGTTCTCCGCCAGAACCTCCGCAACAGCAGAGCCGAGACCTCCGATTATATTATGCTCCTCAGCAGTCACAATCGCGCCTGTCTCCTTTGCTGCCTTTATGATTATATCCTCGTCAATCGGCTTTATGGTGTGAATGTTAATCACTCTTGCGCTGATTCCCGTTTCCGCAAGTGCCGCTGCCGCCTCAATGGCATTCGGCACCATGAGACCGGTTGCAATTATCGTAACGTCCGAGCCGTCTTTCAGCTGAACGCCCTTGCCCCACTCAAACTTATAGTCATCGCCGAAGATTGTCGGAACGGCAAGCCTGCCGAATCTCAGATACACCGGACCTTCATAATCAATTGCAGCCTTCACCGCAAGTCTCGACTCGGTTGCATCGGCAGGATTGATGATTGTCATTCCGGGAATTGTTCTCATAATTCCGATATCTTCAAGACACTGATGTGTTGCACCGTCCTCACCGACGGAAATTCCCGCATGTGTTGCGCCGATTTTCACATTCAGGTGCGGATACCCGATTGAGTTTCTCACCTGTTCAAACGCACGTCCTGCCGCAAACATTGCGAACGAACTTGCAAAAACAATTTTTCCGCAGGTTGAAAGTCCTGCCGCCGTTGACATCATGTTGCCCTCGGCAATTCCCATATTGATGAATCTTTCGGGATACATCTTCTTGAAGCTTTCTGTCTTTGTCGATTTTGAGAGGTCCGCGTCCAGAACAACAATGCGCGGATCTGCTCCGAATTCAGCCAAAGCTGCACCATATGCCTCTCTTGTTGCCTTTTTTTCGCCAATCTTATACATTATTCTTCACCTCTCAAATCTTCAATATATTTATCAAGCTCCGCAACAGCCGCCGCATACTGCTCATCGTTCGGTGCCGCGCCGTGCCAGCCTGCCTCATTCTCCATGAACGAAACGCCCTTGCCCTTTATGCTCTTTGCAATGATAACTGTCGGCTTTCCCTTCACGCTTTTCGCCTCATCAACCGCTTTTTCAAGCGCGTCATAGTCATGTGCGTCCGCACATATCACATTCCAGCCGAAAGCACGGAATTTTTCATCAAACGGTGTCGGGTTCATGACCTTTGTTATATCGCCGTCAATCTGCAAGCCGTTGAAATCAAGAAACGCAGTGAGGTTGTCAAGCTTATAGTGTGCCGCAAACATTGCAGCCTCCCAAACCTGCCCCTCCTCGCACTCACCGTCGCCGAGAACCGCATAGACACGGTATGTCTTGCCGTCAAGCTTTCCTGCAAGTGCCATTCCGCAAGCCGCACTGATTCCCTGTCCGAGTGAGCCTGTTGACATATCAACACCCGAAACGCCCTTCATATCGGGGTGTCCCTGGAGATAGCTGTCAGCATGACGGAAGGTTTTTATGTCCTCCTTGGGAATGAATCCGCGCTCCGCAAGCGCACCGTAGAGTGCCGGCGAAGCATGTCCCTTTGAAAGAACGAATCTGTCGCGTTCGGGGTCTTTCGGATTTTCGGGGTCAACATTCATTTCCTTCATGTATAAGTACGACAGAATATCCGCACACGACAGCGAACCGCCCGGGTGTCCTGCTTTTGCACTGTGTACCGCTTCAAGCGCCATTTTTCTGATGTTTGCCGCATGAAGCTTCAGCTCTCTGACATTTTCTTTGTTCATTTGAGTTCCTCCCTATGACATTCATTTAATTTAGCCTGATATTATACATAATTCTTAAAACCGTTTCCCAGCACCTCGCGAGCGTCCGAGACAATCACAAATGCACGGCTGTCGGCTTTTTGGATTATTTTTTTCAATTTCCCGATTTCATATTTCTTCACAACGCACATGAGAACCGTCTTATCGTTTCCGGAATATATTGATGACGCGTCAAGCGCGGTTGTACCTCTTGAAAGCTCACGCGAAATCTCCTCGGAGATTTTTTTCGGCGAATCGGATATGACATAAACCATTTTCGCAAAATCCACGCCCTCAACAATCAGATCAAGGACATATGAGCTGATGAAAAGAGCTGCAGCGGAATAGAGCGCAACCTCCCATCTCTGATATACAACTCCTGCAAGCGTGACAATCGCCGCGTCAATAATCAGAACAAATCTGCCCACCGAAAATTCGGGGAATTTCTTCTTCAGCAGCATTGCCGCAATGTCCGTGCCGCCCGTTGTTGTCCCCTCGCGGAATATAATCCCCATTCCCAGTCCCATGAGTGCTCCGCCGTAGACCGCCGACAAAATCAAATCTGTTGTCATCGGCTTCAGGAACGAAAGAATGTCGGTCAGAGATGAAAGCGAAATCATCCCGAGAAGTGACATCAGCATGAAGCCCACGCTGAACCGCCTTGCAGCCAGCACAAAAATCGGTATGTTCAGAACGAGTATCAGCACTCCGACAGGCACGTCCGTCAGGTGGTTTATCACAATTGCAAGTCCGCTCACGCCGCCGGGTGCAATGTCGGCAGGCACCAGAAACAAATCAAGTGCCGCCGCCATCAAAAATGCGCCCAGAATTGTGAACACAGCCTTTTTGAAGTTCTTCGCCATAACATCAGACCCCTTTTGAAATGATATGTAACGGAGTCTGAGACAAAGCTCACTCTTCAATCAGATTTTTCAGAAGCTCGGTGATTCTCCCGTGTCTGCCCTTCAGATAGAGATAGCCGACAAGTGCCTCAACACCTGTTGCCGATTTATATTCGCACACGTCCGCGTTTTTCGGAGGGTGCGAATTTGCATTTCTGCCGCGGCGGTACACCGCGTCCTCCTCCTCGGAAAGCTTGTCCGAAATGCGGCGGTAAAGCTCTGCCTGCGCATGTGCCTTCACCATGCGGCAAGCCTGCCTGTGAAGCTGTTTCACCGGCAGATTTGCACCGCTGATAATATATGTTCTGACAAAAAGCTCATATACGCAGTCACCGATATATGCAAGCACAAGCGGTGAATATTGCTCGGGGGCAACCTTCACGCCCGCGTTAAATTCATTTATAAACTCATCAAGCATTGCTCCACCTATGCCCTTGTGAGCTGCTGTCCCTGCGGAGTGTCCTTGACAATCAAGCCCAGGCTGCGCAGCTTGTCGCGGATTTCATCGGACTTCGCCCAGTTCTTTGATTCGCGTGCAAGGCGGCGTTCCTCCAGAAGTGCCTCAACCTCGCTGTCCGCACCGTCCTCATTCTTTTTCTGAAGAAGTCCGAGGATTCCTCCAAGCTCGCGGATTGTGTCAACCGTGAACCTTATGGTTCCGCATGAAAATCCGCTCTGAGCCGTGATTGCCTTATTTGCCGCAGAAACCATCTCGAATATTGCCGAAATTGCGTCCGCAGTGTTCAAGTCGTCGTCCATTGCTTCAATATATTTCTTCTTCAGCGTCTCAATTTCCTTCTTATATTCAAGCTCTGCCTCATTCGCCTCACGCTCACCGGCATTTTCCGCCGCAAATTCCATGTCGGAAATGCAGTTATAAATTCTGTCAAGAGCCGACTTTGCCGATTCCATGAGTGTTTTGCTGAAGTTTATCGGGCTTCTGTAGTGTGCGGAGAGCATGAAAAATCTGATTACCTCATAGTCAAACTCCTCCGCAATCTCCCTCACCGTGAAAAAGTTGCCGAGAGACTTTGACATCTTTTTGTTGTCAATGTTAATGTAGCCGTTGTGCAGCCAGTAGTTTGCAAACGTGACGCCGTTTGCACATTCGCTTTGGGCAATCTCATTTTCATGGTGCGGAAAAATCAAGTCCTGACCGCCGCTGTGAATGTCGATTGTCTTTGCAAGAAATTTGTTTGCCATTGCGCTGCACTCAATGTGCCAGCCGGGGCGTCCCATACCCCACGGGCTTTCCCATGCAGGCTCGCCCGGCTTCTGTTTTTTCCACAGAGCAAAATCCATCGGGTCGCGCTTTGCCTCGTTGACGTCAATTCTTGCTCCGCTTTCCAAATCCTCCAGCGGCTGGTGCGAAAGCTTGCCGTATCCGTCAAACTTCTTTGCCGCAAAATATACATCTCCGTCAACGTTATATGCAAACCCTTTTTCCTCAAGAGTCCTGACAAGCTCGATTATCGCGTCAATATTGTCAGTTGCCCTCGGGTGATATGTTGCGCGCTTGATTCCGAGACCGTCCGCGTCACGGAAATATTCCTCAATGTATTGATCCGCAAGCTCGCGCACCGTGATTCCAAGCTCATTTGCCTTGTTAATCATCTTGTCGTCTATGTCGGTGAAGTTCTGCACAAAATACACCGTGTTTCCGCAGTATTCAAGGTATCTGCGGAGCGTGTCGAATATGATGAACGGACGCGCGTTTCCTATGTGAAAGAAATTATAGACCGTCGGACCGCACGAATACATTCTCACAACGCCGCATTCCACGGGAACAAATTCTTCTTTTTCTCTTTTCAGTGTGTTGTATAGTCTCATAATTCTTCGGTTTCCTCCCCCTCAGTTTTTTTGTTTTCCGAAGCCTTTGCCTTCTCCGACAGCCTGTCAACGTCCGCCCTTAGTCGGCAAAGCTCCATTGAAACAGGGTCGGGAATATGTATCTGGTCAAGGTCAATCTTTGCGCGTGCAATTTTAACATTGTTGCATTTCACAACATGGGCAGGAACACCGACGCATGTGCTGTTCGGCGGTATTTCATTGAGAACCACCGCGTTTGCCGCAATTTTGCTGTTGTCGCCGACCTTGAACGGTCCGAGAACCTTTGCACCGCTGCCGATTGTGACATTGTTTCCGATTGTCGGGTGTCTTTTTCCCTTGTCCTTGCCCGTTCCTCCGAGAGTGACGCCCTGATATATCGTGCAGTTGTCACCTATGACCGCGGTCTCGCCGATGACCACGCCCATTCCGTGATCAATGAAAAGTCCCTTGCCTATTGTTGCGGCAGGGTGAATCTCAATTCCCGTCTTGCGCCGTGTGCGTTTTGAAATCCAGTCCGCAATGAAAAAGTGTCCCTTGTGATAAAGACGGTTTGCAATGCGGTAGTTCATGACCGCACGGACTCCGGGATACAAAAGAAGAACCTGCGCACGGCTTCTTGCCGCAGGGTCTCTTTCAAAAACGAGATTGACCTCCTCGGATAAACGCTTGAAAATTCCCATATATTTTTAACACAGCCTTTCTGACCATTCACAAAATAATATTATACACTACTTTTTTCCTTTAGTAAAGCAAATTTCACAAATTACCCGAATTTTATGAATTTTTAATAATTATATCTGACTTAATTAAAACTGCGGCCGCCTGAGTTTTCATACGCGACCGCAGAAAGCCGGCTATCTGATACTGTAGCCGCCCTTTATCATCAATATAATATCGGTGTCTGCCCTGACTCCGCGCCCGTCACTCACGGGAACAATCAGCAGGTGATTTGAGGGCATTGCCTCGCCGTTTGCCAAATCATATCCGCCTGTGGTGTCCGCCACGCCGCCCTTTTCGGTTGCAATGACACCTGCCTTGCCCATTCGCAGAATCAGCTCCGTTCCCGCAGAACAGATGATCTCGCTTCCCGACTTCACCTCAACAACCTCAAAGCTTGCGCCCGAGGTGCCGTTTCCGCCGCCCGACAGCTCCGCAAGTCTGCTTTCCACATATCTGCGGATTTCGGGCATGAGCTGATTTTCAATATATGACTTTGAAATCAGCGGGTCATCGCTCGTGCCGGGTTCTGCAAGTGCCACGGTGAACATTCCGAACACGCAGCACAAAAACGCCGAAATCAAACGCTTTGTCTTTTTCATATTCTCATCAGTCCCTTCGTTTTTCGCATGAAATCAGCTCAGCCCGAAACTGATTTCCAGAGCCTCGTTGACACGCGTCATGAGCTTGTCATCAAGATGCCCGATTTTCTCCTTCAGTCTTTGCTTGTCAATTGTACGGATCTGTTCGGCAAGCACCACCGAGTCCTTTGACAGTCCGTATTCGTTTGCCTCAAGCTCAATGTGCGTCGGCATTTTCGCTTTGTTTATCTGCGACGTAATCGCGGTTGCAATGACCGTCGGGCTGTATTTGTTCCCGATGTCGTTCTGAATAATCAGAACGGGTCTCACACCGCCCTGCTCCGAACCCACAACAGGGCTCAAATCAGCATAATAGATGTCTCCTCTTTTAATTATCACAATTATTCACACTCCGCAAGTTTTTGTTCACAGCGTGCAAGCACGCCGTTGTCGGCGCTGAGCGCACTGTTCGCCAAACTCAAATTGATACGTGACATTTCCCTGTAGCCCTCAATCATACTTATTTTCCGCCGTGCATTGCGGCTCATCTCCGCATGTTTTTTTGCGGTTTCGCCATGCCTCTCGGCACATTCCCTTTCTCTCACGAAAAATCCCCCCATATCAATTCTCGGGCAGCGCATCATTTGCGCCGCTGATATATTATACGCAGTATGACTTGTTTCAGCTAATTGTAAATACTATGTATTTACAAGTCACAGCCCTCAAGCAGATAATTGACGCTTTCTTCAATTCTGCCGTCCTTGATATAAATGCGGGGAACCCGTCTGCTGACCATGCACGAAATCTCATAGTTGATTGTTCCGATCTTTTCGGCAATGCTCTCAATCGGAATGCTGCATTTGCCGTCACTGCCGAACAGGATAACTTCGTCACCGACACTTATATTATTAACATCTGTCACATCAATCATACATTGATCCATACAAATTCTTCCTATTTGCTTTGCAAGAACACCGTCGACAATGACCTCGGTCTTGCCCGAGAGCATTCTCGTATAGCCGTCCGCATAACCTGCCGCAACGGTTGCGATCTTTGTTTTTCTCTCCGTTCGGAAGGTTCTGCCATAGCTGACGCACGTTCCGCAGTCAACCTCCTTGACATGAATCACACGCGCCTTGAATTTCATTGCAGGTCTGAGCGGCAGAAGTCCGCGGTCAACCTCGTCCGACGGATACATTCCATACATAATTATGCCTGCGCGAACCATATCAAGCTGCATTTCGGGAAACTTCATGATCGCCGCGCTGTTTCCCGCATGCTTTGTCGGTATGTCAATACCCTGCGCCGAAAGTCTTTCCGCAAGCCCCGTCAGCCGTTCATACTGCATTTGCGTATATCCCCCGTCCTCCTCATCGGCTGACGCAAAGTGGGTGAACATTCCATCAATTTTCAGGCTCGGAAGCTGCGATATTTTCACAATTTCACATTCTGTCCGCCGGCGGTTTTCCCCGTTTCCGTCATACAAAAACCCGATTCTCGACATTCCCGTGTCAATTTTCACGTGAACGCTGACGATTTTTCCGATGCTCTCCGCAATTTCCGAAAAATGCTCCGCGGTTTCCGCATCGAACACAGAAGGCATTATGTCATATTTCACAAAATCCTCGCATGTCTCACGGTCTGACGCACCAAGAACCAGAATCGGAACATCAATTCCCTGCCGTCTCAGCTGAACTGCTTCGTCAATGCAGGCAACCGCAAGACTGTCTGCACCGTTTTCAAGAATCGTTTTTGCAGTCTCCATCACACCGTGTCCGTATGCGTCCGCCTTGACAACGCCCATCAGGCGTGTTTCGGGCTTCAGTCTCCGCCGTATCTCGCGCACATTATGCGCAATCGCATCTAAATCTATCTCTGCCCATATTCTGTGCATGTTCTTCATAAAAACGCTATCCCCTATCGTTAAGCTGATATTAGTTATCCGAATCCGCCTTTTAAAATCGGGTTCGGACAGCTGACATCAGGTCATTCAAAATCGCTTTCCTTTGTGTCGCAGTTCCCCTCAAACTCTCTGTATTCAACCCTGACAGTCATATTTCCGTCCGAATCATAGGTTTCAAGCCGAATCGGCAGGAATGTTCTGTTGTCAATCCAAAGCGTCTGACTGAATCTGTTTTTGTTCTTTCCGCTGAGGAAGCAGCTCATCACCGTCTCAGCAGGATTTTTTTCCGCAAGGGTTTCAACATAGGAATCCTCGCTCTTATAGTATTCCTCAAAAAAATCCGTCAGAAGCACCGCTGACCTTTCATCGGAGAAAACATCGCGAAAGCTCTCGCTCTCCCCAAGTCCCGACTTCAGAAGAACCTCTCCTCCGCGGAAAACATATCCGCACCCCGCAATCTCGGAGGGCTTCTCCACCGTCATCGCAAAACGGTCGGGCGCGGCATAGACCTGCCGAACCGAATATACATTTTCCGTGCGGTCATTCCTCACCGTTATTTCCGCCGCAGCGCGGAAGCTTTTCAATGAATTATACCTTTTGTATATTTCACCGTATGCGTCATGTCCGCCAAGCCGCGAACACGCCGCAAGGATTATCGCAAACGTAATGACGGCAAGAGCCGCAATACATTTCCTCATGCATAATCCTCTCATTCATATTATTTTTCAAGCTGCCTTATTGCATATGGAAGTGCCTCCGCAACATCGCCGGCAATCAAGCCGCAAAAACCCTTTTCCTCTGCCGCAAGGTCGCCTGCAAGTCCGTGAACATATGTGCCGAGAACCGACGCCGAAAACAAATCCGCGCCCTGCGCCGCAAACGCCGCAATGACTCCCGTCAGCACATCTCCCGTGCCTCCCGTCGCCATTCCCGGGTTTCCCGTCGGGTTAACAGAAATCCGACCGTCTCCTGCAATCACGGTGTTCTTTCCCTTCAGAACAACCGTAATGCCGAACCGTTCGGCAAGCTCTGCCGCCGTTTCCTCACGCGACGCCTGTATTTCGGCAATCGTTTTGCCCGTGAGCCTTGACATCTCGCCCGGGTGCGGTGTGAGAACCACGTTGCACCGTCTTTTCCTCAATATATCTATATTCCTGCTGAGCGCATTTATTCCGTCAGCGTCCAGAATCAGCTTGCCTTCATATCCTTCAAGCAGTCTTTCCGTGATATATTCAATATCACAGCTCTGCCCGATCCCCGGTCCGAACACAACTGCGTCCGATTTCGCGGCATATCCGAGAATTTTATCCGCAGACTCACGGCATATTATGCCGCCGCGCGACGCAAGCCCGACAGTCATTGCTTCGGTGAGCTTACAGGCAAGAATTGCCCTTTCGCTGTCCGCCGTGCCGACCGTCACAAGTCCGCTGCCGCACCTGAGCGCCGCATATGCCGAAAGCGCAGCAGCACCGGTCATGCCCTCGGAGCCCGCAACGACAAAAACCCTGCCGCAGCTGCCCTTGTTGGCATCGGGCGCACGCTTCGGCAAAAGCTGCCGCATTTCCTCATGCACCTCCGCCAATGTGCCGCTCTCGCCGACTGCAACAGCAACAGCTGTTCCTCCGTCATGAGTTATGCTGAGTGACGCCCTGCTTCTTCTGCCGCGAAACACAACAAACGGCACGCCGCTCTCCTCATGCGCAATCTCGATTTCCGAAAGCTCCGCGCCAGAAAGACCCGTTCCGAGAAGCTTTGAGAAAGCCTCCTTTGCGGCAAACATTCCTGCCAGCGTTTCGGCTCTTTCGCCGTGCTTTCTGTAGTATTCCATCTCGCCGTCAGTGAAAACGCGTTCGCAAAAACGCGGCTTTTTCGCCGCCGCGGTGATTCTTTCGATTTTGACAATATCAACTCCGCAGTTCATCATATTGAAACCGCTTTGATCGGATTTAACGTATTGATTCTGTCAATCATCTTTGCATTCGGATTGAAAAGAATCATTTTTCTGCGCTCGTTTTCAAGATAAACAGCATAAAACACCTCGGGGTCGGACTTGTCGCGGCATGCATAAATCTTTTCAACGGCAGAGTTTCTCATATAGCTGTCGAACTCGCGTCCGCTTCCCTTTCCGAAGGCTTCAAGACCTCTTAAATTCACGCATGTCATTCTTTTTCTTTTTCTGACATTGATAATCTTGTCAACGTCCATCTCGGAATTGACAAGAGAATATTCATACTCCACATTAAACGAGGTTATGAGCCTGTAGTCAAGCCAGCCGATTCCCGCAACCGCCAGAAGTGCAATTGAGCTGAGCTGCGGCACAAGCGTCATAAGCGCAATGAACACCGCAAGAATCACAATCACTCCAAGCACCGCAAGAGCCGCCGCCGAAAGATAGTCGGCTGCTTTTTTTCTTTTTTTCACCATGTACTCGATAAAAATATCCATTGTTATCCTCCGTTTATTGATTATCCTTGGGAGAATGCGGCGTGTGAAACCACTCTCTGTCATTCTTCTTCAGCGCGCCCGCAATTCCGATCGGAATCCACGAAACAATATATACAGCAAACCCCAAAAGATTTTTTATTATATTTCTGTCAAGCTTGCGGTCGTTATAAAGCCCTGCAAGCACAACAAATATATTACCGAAAACCAAAAGCGACAGGAGCAGCATGTTCTCCGGTCTGCTCCACATTCCGCAGAAAAGGCGGTATGGCAACGATGTCTCGTTTCCGAACAGAGCCGCGGCAAATATCACCGCAAAGAACACCGCCGTTATCGGATAGAGACAGTCACCCCAGAAGTTCATCAGCATATGAAACGGAAACGCCTTGCGCTCCGCAATGCCCTTTTGCGCAAGCGGTCTGACATAGTGCGACGCAACGTCCGCAAGCCCCTGTGCCCAGCGTTTTCTCTGATTTATCGACGTATCCATTCCGAGCGGTTTTTCATCAAAGACAACCGCCTCATGGCACCAGCCGACCTTGATGTCACCGAGTGCCAGCTTGAGCGTGAACTCGGTGTCCTCGGCAAGGCAGGTTGCGCCCCAGCCATATTCGCGTATCAGCTCCGAATCAACCGCAAAGCCTGTTCCGCCGAGACGGCAGCCAAAATCAAGGTTGCTCCTTGAAAGCTGCGCCAGACGGTTGTTAATCCAATACCAGAGCGAATAGGAAAAGGTCAGCCACGACTCCGTCGGGTTTTTGCTGTCAAGATAGCCCTGAACCGCACGGCAGCCCTCGTTTATCTTATTGTTCATGTGAAACAGAAAATCGGGTCTGACAATGTTGTCCGCGTCAAAAACACAGATATACTCAAACTGTCTCTCCATTCCGAACAGATTCTCAAACGCAAATTCCAATGCAAAGCCCTTGCCGCGTGCTGCCGTGTCAAAGCGTTCCATGACATTTGCACCGGCAAGCCGCGCATTCTCCGCGGTTTTGTCCGTGCAGTTGTCGGCAACAACAAAGATTTCAAACAGCTCACGCGGATAGTCAAGCGCATTCAGGCTCTCGGTCAGCTGACCGATGACGCTTTCCTCATTGTGAGCGGCAACAACAAGCGCAAAACTGTGCTTTTTGTCGCTTTTCCGCTCCCTGTGCAGAACCGTGAGCGAAAACATTGAAATTCCGAGATAATAACAACCCGTAAAAAACAAAACAATCTGCACTGCATTGATTATATATCCAAGCATATCAATCGTCAATTCACGGTCCTCCGTTCATGTTTTTTCAGTATAGCATATTCAATCCGTTCATATAAATATTCCGATATATATTATTATACTCTACAGAAAAAATAATTTCAATAGTTTTTTACAATTTGTTTCAAAAATCAGCAGCCTTCGAGGATTGCAAGAATATCATCGCGCGACAGCGACCCCGAATATGCTCCGCTGTCTGCAATTATGCTGTCTGCAAGGTCGCGCTTGCGGTCCTGAAGCTTCAGGATATTTTCCTCAATCGAGCCTTTGGTGATGAACTTATAAACCGTCACAACATGCTTCTGTCCGATTCTGTGCGCACGGTCGGTCGCCTGATTCTGTGCCGCAACGTTCCACCACGGGTCATAGTGTATGACCACGTCCGCCGCGGTCAGGTTCAGCCCTGTTCCGCCCGCCTTCAGCGAGATCAGGAACACGGGAACGCGCCCCGTCTGAAATCCCGTCACAAGCGACATTCTCTTTTCCTTGCCCGTGGCTCCCGTGAGCGTGTAGAAATCTATTTTTTCCTCGCGCAGCCTGCGTTCAAAAATTTCAAGCATGGACGTGAACTGCGAGAAAATCAGCACCTTATGTCCGTTGTCCAGTGTTTCGCGGACAATGTTCATGCATGTTTCAAGTTTTGCCGAGCCGCCGGAATAGTTTTCATATATCAGCGCAGGGTCGCAGCATATCTGTCTGAGCCGCGTCAGCTCCGAAAGAACCTTAACCGCATCGCGCCCCAGGCTGCTGCCGCCCGTCTTGGCAAGGCTTTCCTTGAGCTGCTTGACGTGTGCAAGATAGAGCTTTTCCTGTTCAGGCTCCATTTTTGAAATAACCACGTTTTCAAGCTTTTCGGGCAGCTCATGAAGCACGTCCGCTTTGAGTCTGCGCAGAATGAACGGCGCAATCATTCTTTTCATATTTGCAAGCGCCGTCTCGTCCTTGTCCTTCACGACAGGAATTTCAAATTCGTTTCTGAAACGCCTGTAATCATATAAAAATCCCGGCATTAAAAAATCGAATATGCTCCAAAGCTCGCTCAGTCTGTTCTCAATCGGAGTTCCCGTCAGAGCAAACCGCGACCGCGCCTTGATTTCCTTGACCGAACGCGCACTCTGAGTTGAATAGTTCTTGATATACTGCGCCTCGTCAATAACCTCAAATCTGAATTTCACATCTTTATATAAGTCAACGTCGCGTTTGAGCAAATCATATGACGTTATCAGCACGTCATATGAGTCATGCTCCGCAATCAGCCTTGTTCTCTCCTCCAGCGACCCTGCAACAACACAGGTTTTCACTGACGGCGCAAATGCCGCAAACTCGCTTTCCCAGTTATACACCAGCGAGGCAGGGCAGACTATGAGCGAACAGCCGCCGTCCCCCTCCTCCTTTGCCGACAGAAACAGAGAGATGATTTGCAGTGTTTTTCCGAGACCCATTTCATCAGCCAAAATTCCGCTCAGTCCATAGCTGTCAAGAGTTTTGAGCCATCTGAAGCCCTTTCTCTGAAAGTTTCTCAGAATTTTTCTGAGCGATGCCGGAATTGCAAAGTCACTGTCCTCAACCGACTTTATGCTTCTGATCAGTGCTTTGAAGTTCACATCGCGCTTCACGTCAATGTCGCCCTTCAGAACGCTGTCAACATAAAGTGCGCGGTACTGCGGCACGGTTATCACATTTCCTTCGCCGACCTCCCCGTCATCACTGATGTTTCCCACAACGTCCGAAACCGCCGCAAGCGCATTGTTTTCAAGCTTCAGAAACGACCCGTCGGGCAGTCTGTGATATTTTTTCCGCTGCTTATAGCTTTTCAGAATTTTTGAAAGCTCGCGGAAACTCAGCTCGTCCGAATCAAGCTCAAAATCGAGCAAGCCGCCGCTGAGCGAAACCCCGACCGAAAAACGCGGTGCAGGCGCAATTCTGAGTCTTTCAAACTGCTCCGATATATACACCTCGCCAAACCGTCTCAGCTCATCAAAGCCCGTGTCGGCAAGGCGGAACAGCGCATCGTCATCATCGCGAAGCTCCATCAGTCCCGAATCGCTGAACCTGAAATATCTCATGAGACACATTTTTATGTTGTTTTCCATGCCGCGGTTTCTGTATTCCCGTCTTTCTGCCGAATCCGCAAAAATATCAACTCTGACATCGCCGTATGTGCATTCGGTGCGGCAGGTGACAACACCGCGCCGCGGATTGTCAACAAAAAATTTTACGGACGCGTCGGGCATTGAATATTGTTCAAGATTAATTCCTTCTGTCAGAACCTGCACAAATTCGGAAATCCGCGGCAGAACATTGTTGCAGAAATATACCATGTCGCCGCGGCTTATCGCAAGCGCACGTCCTCCTGCCGAAGCCGCCGCACGCAGAAGTCCCGACATCGCCTCGGAATATTTCCCGTCACAGCGGTAAAGCTTGTCCTCCGACACAACATAGCAATGTTCTCTGCCGCAGAGCAGAGACAATGCACCGAGGCGCAAAACCGCGCCTTCTCCGCCGTATTTTTCGAGGACAATCTCCAAATCAGGGTTTCCGTCCACAATTTCAAGCTCAGCATTCACGCCCTTTTTTGATGTGAAGCTGAGTCTTCCTCCCATGCACACCTCAATGAACAAATCAAGCGTTGAAGGCGTCAGCGTCAGCTCACGGGTGGTGAGCGCACTCATATATGAATACTTGTTATATGTGCTGTTGAATATTTCATTCTCGCGAACCGCATTCTCAATGACCGAAAGCATTCGCCTTGATTTCCCGTCAAATGCCCCGGGGGTGTGGAGAAATCCGAAATTCTTGCCGTATTCAAAATATTCGCAGTCTCTTATGCAGCCGACAAATCTGCGCACGTCCTTCACCACATATTTTCTTGCCGCACCGACTCTGAAATCGACCTTGACCTCTCCCGTCGAAGTCTGCGCCATATGCGGCACAACCGTCATTTTTTCTGCTCTCTCCATGTCGAGTGACGCCGCATTCTCACGATTTGTATATTCCCTGATGATTCTGCTCATCTCGGGGTCGGTTGACACGCTCTCACCCGAAGCGGAGTCTGCGCTCTTTTCTACGCAGCTCAAAAGAACCGCGGCAATATGCTTGCAAATGCCGGTGTATTTGTGAAATGCCGCGCAGTCGCAGAGCTTGTGCGCAACACGTCCGCCCTCAAGCCAGACCGTCACGTTATAGGTGTGAGTTCCTCTGACCTTTGCGTAAATATATATTTCATCGGAATTTGTCCGATCCTTTTCAAGCTTTTTTATGCGTCCGTTTTCAAAATACTGTCTTCCGCTCAGAAAAACACTTTTGTTTGAACACATCTCCAATATATCGCGTTCGGTAAACATCAACCGTTCTCGCCTCCTATCCGAAAATTCTCCCTGCAAGCTGTGACAACTGATAGAACGCCGTCGAACACAGCCACGCCGCCGCCAGCTGAAAGACAACCGCGCCGAGCGTCCACTTTGCGGAACAGGTTTCGCGCCTAATTGTTGCAATTGACGCAATGCACGGAACATAAAGCAGGCAGAAAATCATCATTGAATATGCATTTGCCGCCGTGAATCCGACACTTCCCAGCGCACCGGAAAGCGCACTCAGCCCTTCCTCCGATGCAATGTTTCCGATGCCGTACAGCACGCTCATGCTCGACACCACAACCTCCTTTGCCGCAATGCCCGAAATGAGCGCAACAATAATCTGCCAATAGCCCAGACCTGCGCATGACATGGGCGGCACAAGCAGTCTGCCGAGCATTGCGCCGAAGCTCTGCGACATGTCGCTGACCATTCCGCCCGGTCCGAAATTGAGCAGTCCCCAAAGCACAACCGATGCCGCAAATATGGTTGTGCCTGCCTTTGTCAGATAGTCCTCAATCTTTTCACGGACATAAAGAATGATTGTCCGTGCGTTCGGGGATTTATATTCGGGCAGCTCAATCAGAAGCGTGCAGATTTCCTTCTTATCCTGTGTGAGTGTGAGCAGCTTTGCCGCTGCAATCGCTGCCGCAACGCCCAGCACATACATTGAATATGCCGCCGCCATTGCATATTTGCCGAAAAACATCTGCGACAGCAGGACATACACCGGAAGCCGCGCACTGCACGACATGAACGGCGTCACAAATATTGTTTTCAGCCTGTCGCGCCTGTCCTCCAGTGCACGCGATGCCATGACCGCGGGAACCGTGCAGCCGAATCCGAGCAGCATTGGTATGAACGCTCTTCCCGACAAGCCGATTTTTGCCATGACTCCGTCCATGACATATGCCACACGCGCCATATAGCCGCTGTCCTCCAGAAATGCAAGCGCAAGAAACAGAATGAAAATATTCGGCAAAAATGTCAGAACTCCTCCGACGCCTGCAATGATTCCGTCAACCGTCAGCGACACAATAATTCTGTTCACCCTCATTCCCGTCAGAAACTGCTCCGTCAAGTCCGAAAATGCGTCAAGCGCGGTCTCGAAATATCCCTTCAGCCAATCACCGACAGTGAATGTCAGAAAGAACACAAGTGCCATTATGCACAAAAACACGGGCAGTCCCCACACTCTGTGGGTCAGAACCGCGTCAAGCCTGTCGGTCGCAAGGCTTCTTTCGCTTTTGTGCACAAGAACCTCACCGATGATTTCCTCAATGAAATCATATCTTTGGCTTATGATTTCGTCCTCAAAGCTTCTGTCAGCAATTCCCTTCAGGCTGAGAGGATATTTTTCGCACACCTCGCTGTCGCGTTCGAGATATTTAATCGCATACCACCGTCTGTTTTCAAGCTGCGGATATTTCACCTCCAGCAGCTCGCTTATCCTGTCAATTTTATCCTCAAGCTCATCACTGTATACCATGACATATTCATCATGATGAGCGTGAACATGTCCGCCCGGGGCGTGATGATGTTCCGTTTTGTCGGCAGGTCTGCCTATGTGGTGTTCTGCGGCATGCATGAGAATGTCAAGCCCCGTTCTTTTTCTCGCACACACGGGAACCACGGGAATGCCCAGCATTTCGGGCAGACGGTGCATGTCGATTTCCATTCCGCGTTCCTCAACAATGTCCATCATATTCAGTGCAAGCACAACGGGCTTTCCAAGCTCAATCAGCTGAATTGTCAGATATAGATTTCTTTCCAGTGCAGACGCGTCCGCAACATCAATGATGACGTCCGCCTCACCGTCAAGTATGTACTGCCGCGACAGTTTTTCCTCCATGGTATATGAAGTCAGCGAATATATTCCCGGGAGGTCAACAAGTCTGAGTTCTTTTCCGTGATAGGACATTGAGCCTTCCTTTTTCTCAACCGTGACACCCGGCCAGTTCGCAACCTTCAGATTCGCACCGGTATACGCATTGAAAAGCGTTGTTTTTCCGCAGTTGGGATTTCCGATGAATGCCGCACATATGTCATTTTTCATTTTTCTCCACCTCCACGAAAATCCCCTCGGCAAACCGCCTGCCGACCGCAAAACGTGTTCCGCGGACTCTGATTATCATTGCTCCTCTGCGTTTTCTCCCCAAAACTTCAACAGCCGAGTTTTCGGTCATTCCGAGAATTTCAAGCCGCCTTTTCACATTCGCCTCAAGTCCGATTTTTATCACGCGCGCCGGCACTCCGACCGCGCACTCAAACAGAGTCATAAGCTCCCCGCCTTTTTCAGTTTCCGATTTCTTTTATAAATTCAACGAAATCGCGCATTGAATTCGGTCGTCCGAGAACCGAAACAATCTCGTCAATATTACGTCTGCGCGTTTCATTTGTGAACAGCTGATAAATTGCCTCATCAACCGTGAAGGTCGGACTGACCTTCAGTGCCGCACCGTTGTTGAGCAGAAATTCCACATTTCTGTCCTCCTGCCCCGGAATGGGGTTTGCCATGATCATCGGCAGTCCCTTTGCAAGAGCCTCGCTCGTTGTCAGCCCTCCGGGCTTTGTCACAATGCAGTCGGACGCGTCCATCAGAACGTCAACCTTGTCGGTGAATCCGAAGTTGTGAATCTCGCGGTGCAGCTCCATTTTGTCTATATTCCTTTTCAGCTTTTCGTTGTGACCGCAAACGGAAATAATCTGAAAATCCAGCTCCGAGCTGTCAAGCTCTTCAATCATTTTTTCAAGCTTGCCATAGCCCATGCTGCCGCTCATGACAAGCACCGTGCGCATATCCGCAATCCCAAGAGCGTCTCTTGCCTCACGGGTGCCAAGTCTTTGTGCAAACTTCGGGTTGATCGGAATGCCCGTCGGAATGATTTTCTCCGTTCCGAGACCTTTTTTTCTCGCCTGATTCGTGAGCAGCTCATTCGCCGTAATGTAATAGTCGTTGTCGGTGTCCTCCCAATAGGGATGTATTGTGAAATCCGTAATTATCCCGACCGTCTTTATGTTCTCGTGTATTTTGTTTGCCACATAGCTGACAAGAAGTGCAGCAAACACATGTGTACAGACAATGACATCGGGGTGGAAATCCTCAACAAATCCGACAAGCTTTTTCGCCAGAATGCTGTTTGTTATCTTGATAAATCTGCTGTCCTTGCCCTCCAAATCGCGTTTTTCAGCCATTCGGTATACCTTGCCGTACACCTTCGGCAGTCTCTTGGTTGACATCAGATAGCCCTGTGAAACCGATTCCTTCAGAACGGGGTTAATGTATTCCAGTGCGTCAACGCTCAAAGCTTCAATTCCCTCCGCGCGCAAATATTCACACAGAGATTTTGCAACCTGGTTATGCCCCTGTCCTGCCGTCACAGTCAAAATCAATACACGCATACAATTCCTCCTATCCTTGTTTTAACACATTTTCCTTCATTTCATGTCATCCCGCCGTTTTATACCTCAATCGCCTCTCCGCATTCAAGGAAATATACATAACATTCGTCAACGTCTCTCCCCAGAATTTCAGACAAGCCTTTTTTATAGTATTTCATCTGAACACGGTATTTCTCCGCCGCGGCAGCGGCTGCTGCACGGTTTCCGGCTCTGTCTGTTTTATAGTCCAGCAGAACCACCGTTCCGTCCTCCTCTTCAAAAAAACAGTCGATTGTTCCCTGCAGCAGAATATTCTGCTGCACGCCGCTGTGATAAATCGCGTCCGCAGTGTCCTCGGTGTAGAAGCTGAACTCCTTTTCAACACGCACGGCATTTTGCATACGCACACCGAGCGTGCTTTCAAAAAACCGCGCAATGGCATGTGTATCCACACTTTTTGCCATGTCATGAGTGATTATCTTTTCACTTTCAAGCCGACCGACCAATGCTCTGACGTCGTCCTCGCCGTCAATTCTCTCCGCCGCCTGCATGATGAAATGCGTGACCGTTCCGCGCTCTGCTCCCGAAAGTTTTCCAAGCTCCGCCATGCCCGTGTTTCTCAGGCTTTCAAGCATGGGAACATATTCTCCCTCATCACTCTGAATCCTCTTGACCTCACTGACCGAAAGCTTCACGGGAACATCTCCCGATGCCTTGTTCGGATATTCAAACCCGATTCTCTCGCGGATTTCTTCCAATAACACACCGTCCGAATCCGAATCCGCCGTCCGCACAGTCTGCTCCTCAAAGGCGGAATCCGCCGTCGGCACATCGCACGGACTTTCATATATCGAAACACTCAGTCCGAAATCCGCACCGTCCGCGTCCGCACGGTTTTCAATGCCGAGAAACTCTCTCAGCCGTGCCGACTGCGGATGTGCGGTCAGAGCCGCACAAAGCCAGTCGCGGAAGCACGCCGAATTTCTCACATATGCGGCAAGCACCCTTCCGTCCGAGCCTTCGGCACGGACACGCAAGCTTTTCTCATTTCCCTTGAAGGTTGCCGGAATAATCAGCTTTTCTCTTGCACGTGTGAGCGCAACATAAAGGAGGCGCATTTCCTCCGAAAGCATTTCACGTTTTGCAAGGAAACACAAAAGCGTTCTCGGCAGCGACGGATACCTCACTCTGAGGTCGGTGTCAACATATTCCGCGGCAAGTCCCGCGTTCTCGTGCCAGATTATGCTGCGGGAAAGGTCGGTCATGTTGAAATGCCGTGCCGTGTCTGCAAGAATCACCACAGGGAACTCCAAGCCCTTCGACTTGTGAATGCTCATTATCCTGACAACGTTTTCACCCTCGCCGAAAACCTTTGCCGGCGTCATGTCGTCACCCTCGCTCACAATTGTCGCAATGAAACCCAAAAATCCCGAAAGCCCTTTCAGCTTTGTATGCTCAAACTCTGCCGCACGCTCATACAGCAGCCGCAGATTTGCCTGTCTTTCCTCTCCGCGCGGAAGTGCTCCGACATATGCATAATATCCAAGGTCATAGTATATGCTCCAAAGCAGGCTGCAAATGTCCTCAACCCTTGCTCTTTCCCTGAATCTGCAAAGCACGGACATAAACTCCGCCGCGCGTGCATTTCCTCCCTCCGCACTTGCCGAGAGAGCGTCATAGAATCCGCCGCTCCGCACCGATATTCGCATTTCTGCAAGCTCCTCCGCGGAAAATCCCCACATCGGCGAACGCATGACCGCAATCAGCGGTATGTCCTGCCGTGCATTGTCGATTATCTGCAAATATGAAAGCACCGTCTCGACCTCAACCGACCCGAGATAGCTCCTCCCGACATCGGTGTATGCAGGTATTCCCCACTCTCCCAGAACTCGTTCATAGACGGGTGCCGCGCTTTTTGTGTTCCGCATGAGAATCACAACGTCAGAAAATCTTGCCGCGCGGACTGTGCCGCGTTTTGCGTCAAACACCTCAAAGCTGCCGTCCGTCAGCTCGCGAATCCGCTTTGCCGCGGCGCACGCTTCAAGCTCGGTTTTGTCAAATGTCACGCTTGCATCGTCTGTCTGCTCTGTGTCGGTGCATATCATGTGCAGCTCCGTGTCCGCCGCACCCTCTGCCGCCGGCGGATATTCCGCCCCCTGAATCAGATATTCCTCCGGGGTGTAGTCAAGCTCTCCGATTTCGCGCGACATAATCCGTCTGAAAACATAGTTGACGGCACTGACAACCTCTCCGCGGCTTCGGAAATTCTTGAACAGGCGAATGAGATGACCTTCGCCTTCCGCCACGCCATAGCTGCGGTACTTTTCCAAAAACAGTGCAGGCGATGCATTTCTGAACTTATATATGCTCTGTTTTATGTCGCCCACCATGAATATATTTTTATTTTCGCGCGAAACCGCACGAAAAATTGTATCCTGAATGTTGTTTGTGTCCTGATACTCGTCAACGAGTATCTCCCTGTATTTCTCCTTCAGCGCAAGCGCGGTTTCTGTCGGCTCGCCGCCGTCACCGGTCAGGAGTCCGAGTGCCTCATGCTCAAGGTCGCTGAAATCGAGAAGGTTTTTTTCGCGCTTTTTCCGCGTATATTTTCTGTCAACGGTCAGCACAAGGTTTTTGAGTGTTCTGACCGCGGGATATGTCAGACAGATTCTCTCCGTCATTTCCTCCTCATCGCAGCCGAACAGCTCCAAAAGCTCCTCCATGCTGCTCTTTGCCATGCTTCGGTATTTTTTCACGCTTTCCTGAATCGCCAGAAGCTCGCCTTCCGCGCCCCTTGCGCCTGCCTTTTGCCGTGCAAAGGAAAACGCCGAAAGTCTTTCGCGGATTTTCGCGTAGTCCGCGCCTTCAATTTCCTCAAACAAAGCCCTGACCGCCGCTGCCTCATCGGCAAAGAAAGCGGTGTAGGGGTGTTCGGGATAGAGCCGTTCGTCAATTGTCGTCATAATCAAATCATATATTCCGAGAATTTCTCTTTTTCCCTCATCAAAAAGCTTGTTCAGCTGTCTCTGCCATTTTTCGTCCAGAACACCGCTTTTTGCCGTGCTGCGGTATGCCCTGACAGCCTCGCAGAGCCATTTTGACGGATATGCCATGCTTTTTGAAAATCTGAGCAGCGACAAAACAGTCTTTCTCAGAGTTTCGTCATTCTTAATTCCGCCATATCCCATGACAAGACTGCGGAATGCCGTGTCACGGTCAATTCTGCCGTAATACCGCTCCAGCACCTCATCAAGTGCTTCATTCATCATAACGCTGTTTTCGGTTTCGGAAGCAAGAGAAAAGTTCACGGGAAGCTTTGTCAGATGAATATTGTTTTTTATGACATTCATGCAGAATGAATGTATTGTCGAAATGCTTGCGGAATGGAGGAGCAGTCTTTGACGCAGCATATGCGCATTCTCGGGGTCTTTGTCCAGCGCACGGATGACAGCCGCCGCGATTTTTCCGCGCATTTCGCTTGCCGCGGCATCGGTGAAGGTCAGAACAAGCAGCTCCGAAATGTCGGCAGGGTCACTTGCAGGATTCTCACCGCCGCCGATCAGCTCAATTATTCTCTGCACAAGCACCGCGGTCTTTCCCGACCCTGCCGCCGCTGCAAGCAGAATGTTCTCACCTCTGTATTCAATCGCCTCACGCTGCTGACTTGTCCACTGCATTTTCTCATTCCTCCCTCCGCACAGCTTCAAAATTTGTCACTGCGGCTCTTTGTCCGCCGTAATCTCTTTCCCATTCAAATATTCCAACACTCCCGACGGGGTTGAAAAATCAAAAATAATTTTATACGCGCGCAATTCCTGAAAGCTCTTTCCGCCGTTTTTGTGCGCACCGTATTTCACATCTCCGACAAGCGGACAGCCGACCGCCGCAAAGCTTGCACGGATCTGGTGCGTCCGCCCCGTCAGAAGCTCCGCTTCAACAGTGCCGTTCCCGTCCTGCGCACGGTATTTCGTCACGCACCGTTTTGCACCGTCAAACGGCTCAAAACGGAAAATCATCTTCCGCCTTTTCTCGTCCTTTTTGACATAGCCCTCAATTTTACCCTCGGGCGGTGATATGACTCCCTCTGTTTTTAAAATATATATTTTCCGCACCTCGCGGCAGCGGATTTTTTCATTCATAATTCTGAGAGCTTCCGCATTCTTCGCCGCAATAATCAGTCCCGACGTGTTTCGGTCAAGTCTGTTGCAAAGTGCAGGCGCAAACGTTGCCTCGCGTGCAGGGTCAAACTCCCCTTTCCGGACAAGATATGCCGTTATCTGCGCAAGAAAGCTGCCGTTTCCGTCATGCGACCTCACGCCCGACGGCTTGTCTGCAATCAGAATGTTCCCGTCCTCATATACCACACGGATTTTCTCACCGCTCGCCGTAGACTCGGGCTGCTCTGCCGCGTTTTCAAAAAACTCATCGTTTATATAAAGCTCCAGAACATCACCCTCGCGGACGAAATAATCAATTTCGCCCTTTTTTCCGTTCACCTTCACGCGTTTTTTTCTTATCCATTTATATATCATACTCTTCGGCGCACTCCGCAAAAGCTTTGTCAGCAGCTTGTCAAGCCTTTGTCCCGCGTCATTGCGCCCTGCAACAAATTCTCTCATTCCTTTTCTCCGCGCGTCATTCTGCGTCTTTGCTTCAGCCAGACAACAAGAACCGCAATATCCGCAGGCGACACACCCGAAATTCTCGACGCCTGACCGAGTGAGAGCGGACGTATCTTTTCAAGCTTCTGCCGCGCCTCAATTCTCAGTCCTCCGACCTCGCCATAATCTATGTCCTCGGGGAGCTTTTTGTCCTCAAGCCTTCTGAACCGTTTTGCCTGTTCAATCTGACGGTTTATATATCCCTCATATTTTATGCTTATTTCAACCTGTTCGCAGACCTCATCGGGCAGCTGCGGTCTTTCCTTATCAATCTCCTTCGTTGCCGCATATGTGACCTCAGGCCGCTTCAGCAAATCGGAGGCATGTATTCCCGTTGTCACGGGCGTGCTTCCAAGCGATTCAAGGCACGCGTTCACCTCAGCCGACGGCGGAAAAGCCACATGTGACAATCTCTCCTTTTCCTCGTCAATCATTCTGCGCTTTTCCATGAACTCCGCATATCTCTCATCGGATATAAGCCCGATTCTGTGTCCGATCGGCGTCAGTCTCAAATCCGCATTATCCTGGCGGAGCAGCAGGCGGTATTCTGAGCGCGATGTCATCATTCTGTATGGTTCCCCCGTACCCTTTGTCACAAGGTCATCAATCAGTGTTCCGATATATGCCTCGCTTCGGTCAAGCACAAGCGGCTCTTCGCCCTTGATTTTCAGTGCCGCATTGATTCCCGCAACAATTCCCTGAGCCGCCGCCTCCTCATAGCCTGAGGTTCCGTTGAACTGACCTGCGCCGTAAAGTCCGCCGATTTTTTTGAACTCCAGTGTTGCACGGAGCTGAAGCGGATTGCAGCAGTCATATTCAATTGCATATGCGTTCCTCATGACCTGAGCATTTTCAAGCCCGGGAAGGGTGTGCAGCATTTCAATCTGAACGTCCTCGGGAAGACTGCTTGAAAAACCCTGGATATACATTTCTTCTGTGTTCTCCCCCATCGGCTCAATGAACAGCTGGTGCCGCTCCTTGTCACGGAAGCGCATAATTTTGTCCTCGATTGACGGGCAGTAGCGCGGTCCGATTCCCGTTATGCTGCCGCCGTAGAGAGGCGAACGGTGAATGTTGTCCATAATCACTTTATGCGTTTTCTCATTGGTATATGTCACATGGCAAACAACCGTGTTTTTCAGCTCATCACGGGTCTCAAACGAAAACGGTGTGATTTTTTCATCGCCCTCCTGAACCTCCAGACGCGAAAAATCAATGCTTCGGCGGTTCACCCTCGGCGGTGTTCCCGTCTTGAACCGAACAAGCTCAACTCCGATTTTCCGCAGGTTCTCCGAAAGCTCCGTTGCGGGAAAAATCCCGTCAGGTCCGCTTTCCTGACTGAAATCTCCGATTATTATTCTCGATTTCAGATATGTTCCCGTGGACACAACCGCGGCACGGCACATATATCTTGCACCTGCCCGCGTGTCAACCGACTCAACACAGCCGTTCTCATTCAGATTCACGCGGACAATCTCGCCCTGCCTCAGGTGAAGATTTTCGCACATCTCGATTCTATGCTTCATCTCTGCCTGATATTTTCTTCGGTCAATCTGGGCGCGCAAAGAATAGACCGCAGGTCCCTTGCCGCGGTTGAGTATTCTCGACTGCAAGAGGGTTGCGTCCGCAGCCTTGCCCATTTCGCCTCCGAGCGCGTCAATTTCGCGCACGAGATGT
The DNA here is from genome assembly GCA_934463175.1 of uncultured Clostridia bacterium. Classification (GTDB taxonomy): domain Bacteria; phylum Bacillota; class Clostridia; order Monoglobales; family Monoglobaceae; genus CAKSIW01. The sequence goes on from CAKSIW010000001.1 coordinate 26,423, forward strand.
CCCTTCGCCGTGCCGCCTATGCTCGGGTTGCACGGCAAATTTGCCACACTGTCAAGACTAATCGAAAAAAGACAGGTTCTCATGCCGAGACGTGCAGCCGCAAACGCCGCCTCAATCCCTGCATGTCCTCCGCCTATCACCGCCACGTCATAGCTGTCTGCTGTAAACAATTTTCCAACCTCCTATTTTTCCCGTTTCACCTCGGGAACGCAAAGCTTCAGGATTTCCTTATATATCAAATCCGCATTTTCCTTAAAATATGCCGCCGCACGCTCCGCCTGCGGCTTTGTTCCCACATTCAGCGAAAGCTCCAGCATCGGGACTCTGTCCTCGGTTATGCAGCACCTGACCGCATATTGCTCCTCCGCCGCAAGGGAAACCTCCGCACGAACCGCGTTCGGGTCGGCAAGCTCGGTATATTTGACAGTGCCGATTGCATTGTCAATCCTCGCCCTTATGCTGAACGGAACACGGCTTTTAAAATACAGATATGCCTCTCTGCCCTTTTCCGTCAGGCAGAAGGCTTCCTCGTTTCTGTAATATTTTTTATAAATATATCCGTCCTCCGACAGCTCCATGAGCGCCTCCGAAAGGTCAAAATATTCCATGACCTCCTTGTCCCACGTCAGAATTTCATAAATTCTGCTCATGCTGAGCGGTGCTTTATACTGCTTCACGGTGTAGACAACCGCAAATTTAATCTCTTCCTTTTCAAGATACATCTTTCTCAGTCCTTCGATTATTTGTGCCTGAAATATACGCCGAACACACCCACTCCTGCATGGCAGGTTATGACGGGTCCGACCTCAACCGTACGGATTTCCTTCGGCGCAACTCTCTCCGCAATCATTTTTGCGGTCAGCTCCGCATTCTCGGGTGCGTCCGCATGGAGAACATAGACAACCGATTTTTCATCATCAATATTTTCCGCAACACAGTCAACCATCTTTGAGATCGCCTTTTTCATTCCGCGAACCTTGGCAAATGCCTCAACAAGACCGTCATTCGACCACAGAATCGGCTTTATGTCCAGCATTTTTGAAACAACCATCGTGGTCGCGCGGATTCTGCCGCCCTTTTGAAGATAGGTCAGGTCATCAACAATGAAATATACCTTATCCTTTTCAAATCTTTCTTTGAGATATGCAACGATTTTCTCCTTGTCTGCGCCGTCCGCCGCCATTTTTGCCGCCTCAACGACATTTGCGCCGATGGCATAGCTGTATGTGTTTGAATCCACGATTGTGATGTCAAAGCCCTCCTCCTCGATGAGCCGCTGCGACACCATGCGTGCAGTGTTCACAATTCCGCTTCCGTTTGCCGGAATTGTGATGTGAATGATTTCATTGTCAGCCCCAAGGCTGCGGTACATATCCTCAAGTATTGACGGCGTTGCCTGACTGGTTGAGGGTATCTCGTCCAGACTTCTGAACTTTTCATAGAACATCTGCGGCGTATAGTCAATGTCCGCGAGTATGCTCTCCTCTCCGCAGTTGATGTAAAACGGCAAAACCGCAATATCAAGCTCCTTTGCAATCTCTCTCGGCACATCAGCCGAAAGGTCTGTCATAATCTTAATCATTTGCAAGCATTCCTTCCTTTTTTAAATTTTCAAATCCGCCCTGTCTGAGAGCCTCATATGCAATTATCGCAACAGAGTTTGACAGATTGAGCGACCGTTTGTTCTCCTTCATCGGAATCCTTATGCACCTCTCCGTGCTGCTGCGGAGCAGCTCCTCGGGCAGTCCGCGCGTCTCCTTGCCGAACACAAGAAAAACCTCCTTGTCCTTTGGCGCAAGGCACACATCGCAGTATGACCGTGCAGCCTTCGTTGTGCAGAACCAAAACTCGCCGTCGGGATATTTCCTCCGAACCTCGTCAAAGCTTTCGTATTCGTGCAGCTCCAGCTCGTCCCAATAGTCAAGTCCGGCTCTCTTCACCGATTTCTCGCTTATGTCAAAGCCAAGCGGATGCACAAGGTGCAGCGGTGCTCCGATGACCGAGCAGGTTCTTGAAACATTCCCTGTGTTGGACGGGATTTCGGGTTCAACAAGCACAATATGAAGCCTCATTCGGCATTCCTCCAATCATTTTTCATCATGCAAAAAATTTTCTGTCAAGTGCGCGGTATTGAATTGCTTCGGCAATATGCTCCGTTTCAATGCATTCACTGCCTTCAAGGTCTGCAATTGTCCGTGCAACCTTCAGTATTCTGTTATGCGCTCTCGCGCTCAGTCCGAGGCTCTCAAACGCAGTCCGCATAACCTCGCCCGTCTCGTGATCCAGTGCGCAGAATTTGTCTGTCAGCTCGGGAGTCAGGCGGCTGTTTGAATAGACGCCCGTTCCTGCATATCTCGAAAGCTGAAGCTTTCTCGCCCTGTTAACCCTCGCACGGATTTCAGCAGAGCTTTCGCCGCGCTCCGCGGTCTCCAGTTCTTCATATTTAACAGCCGGAACCTCGATGTGCAAATCAATTCTGTCAAGCAGCGGTCCGCTGATTTTGCTCATATATCTCATAATCTGAGTCTGCGTGCAGGTGCATTCATGGGTTCTGTCTCCGTAATATCCGCACGGACAAGGGTTCATGGACGCAACAAGCATAACGCTGCACGGATATGTGACCGTGCCTCCTGCACGCGTTATGGTGATTTTGCCGTCCTCAAGCGGCTGCCGCATGACTTCAAGCGCATCGCGTCTGAACTCGGGCAGCTCGTCCAGAAACAAAACCCCGTTGTGGGAAAGGCTGATTTCGCCCGGTCTGGGACGGCTTCCTCCGCCCGACAGTCCAACCGACGAAATTGTGTGGTGCGGGTGTCTGAAAGGTCTTTCCGTCACAATCGGACTGTTTGCCGAAAGCGCACCTGCAATGCTGTGAACCTTCGTGACCTCCAGTGCCTCCTCAAAGCTCATGTCGGGAAGTATCGACGGGATTCTCTGTGCAATCATCGTCTTTCCCGAACCCGGAGGACCAATCATGAGAATGTTGTGTCCGCCTGCTGCCGCAATCTCCAGCGCACGCTTGACAAAAGTCTGACCCTTGACGTCCGCCATGTCAAATGCATTGTCTGCCGCCGCAAACAGCGAGTCAACATCAATCTTTTCTGGCACAAGCTCCTTTTGTTTTGTGAAGTGTCCTGTGATGTCCGCAAGAGTCTCCGCGCCGAAAACCTCAATCCCCGACACCACTGCCGCCTCGCATGCATTTTCCTTTGGCAGAAAAACCTTTTTCACTCCGCTCTGATATGCGGAAATCACCATCGGCAAAACTCCGTTCACCGACCGCAGCGTACCTCCGAGAGACAGCTCACCCAAAAACATACATTCGCCGCTGTTCTCAATTTCAAGCTGACCCGACGCAGTCAGAATCCCGAGAGCAATCGGCAAATCAAAATGAGTTCCCTCCTTTTTCACGTCCGCAGGCGCAAGATTCACCACAATATGCTTTGACGGCATTGTGATTCCGCTGTTTTTTATCGCAGAACGGATTCTTTCCTTTGACTCCTTCACCGCCGCGTCGGGAAGTCCGACGATTTCAAATGCGGGAAGTCCGTTTGATATATCGGTTTCAACATTGACGGTGAACCCGTCAATTCCGCGCAGCACAGAGCTGTTTACCGTTGAAATCATTTTCTTCGCCTCCCGACCGCGTCACTTTTCCTTTGCCATTCGCTGACGGACGGCTTCATACAGCAAAACTCCTGCCGCAACCGACGCATTCAGCGATTCCGTCTGTCCGAGCATTGGAATTTTAACCAAAAAATCACACGTCTCGCGCACAAGACGGCTCAAGCCCGTGCCTTCCGCACCAATCACAACCGCAAGCGCACCCGTGAGGTCTGCTTCATAGTGCATTGTGCTTCCTTCAAGTGCAGTTCCTGCAATCCACAAGCCTTCCTTCTTCAGCTTTTCAAGCGTTGACACAATGTTTGAAACACGCGCAACACGGGTATATTCAACCGCTCCTGCCGACACCTTTGCAACTGTTCCCGTGAGTCCGACACTGCGGTTTTTGGGAATTATGACACCGTGGGCACCTGCCGCATTTGCCGTTCTGATTATGCTTCCGAGATTGTGCGGGTCGCTCAGATTCTCCGCAATCACAACAAACGGAGCCTCCCCTCTCTCACGCGCATAAGACAGTATATCGTCAAGCTCCGCATAGCTGTGAGCCGCAGCATATGCCAGCACGCCCTGATGGTTTCCGCCCTCTGAAAGCTCATCAAGCTTTTTCCTGTTGACAAAGCGGTACATTATTCCGCGTTCCTTTGCCATTGCGGCAATTTTTGAGAGCTTGCTGTGCCTTGCTCCGTCCTGAAGCAAAATTTTGTCAATCTCACGTCCTGCGGTCATTGCTTCAATCACAGGATTTGTTCCGAATATTTTATCTTCCATTTTCCATTTTCTCCGAACCGATTCATTTTTTGTTACTCTTAATTTTACCACAAATGACCGCAAAACGCAATAAAAAAATGTAATAATATTTTTAATCTGTCCAAATCCGCCTCTCAAGAGGCGGGTTCGGGCATCTGCCATCAGCTTAAGCCCACGTGTGCCTGCGCACAAAAAAAGCTGCCGATGCTAAACGGTCACTTGCACCGTTTGCACCGACAGCCGGGTTTTTTCTCTGTGTCATTCATTTTCAAGTTCGGAAAGCATTTCTTCAACCTCAGCCTTCGACATCACACTGAGATAAGAAAACCGCTTGTCCAGCGACTCGCGGATCAGCTCAATTCCGCGCGCCCTCTCGCCGCGCTTAATCAAAAGCCTTCCGTAGCCGTAATATGCCTCGGGGAAATGCGGTTTCTTTTCAAGGAGTGCCTCGTATATCTCCGCCGCCTTTTCATCTTCGCCGCACAGCGCATATGCCTCTGCAAGGTTGTCCGCAATCACCATGTCATCGGCATTATAGTCATATGCCTCAAGGTTAAATTCAAGCGCACGCTCACGGTTTCCGCTGATGACATATAAAAGTCCCAAATCCTGATATACAGCCGTTGACTTGAAATCCTCAATGACCTCCTCCAAGTCCTCAATCGCCTGATTCAGATTTCCTTCCTTCCACTCAACAAGCGCAAGCATCGTTTTGATTCGCTTTTTGAGAGCAGGCTTTGCCGCCGACATTGACGCACGCGTCAGAACGGTTCTCGCCTCGGCAAGGTGTCCCGTTCTCAGCAGAATATATCCGTAGAACATGAGGTTGTCTGCCTTCAGCGTTCCAAGCTTGTCTGCCCGTTCAAATATTTTCAGAGCCTTATCGGTGTCGCCGCGCTGAAACCTCACGCGTCCCCATGCCGCAGCAAGCTCCGCGCGCTTTGCAATGATATAAATCAAAAGCACCGCCGTAATTATAATCGTTATCATTTTTCGTCATCCTTCCGAATTTTCAGTCAGCCGAGATTGTTGACGGTTCTCGGATACGGCAGAACGTCACGGATATTTCCCATACCTGTGAGATACATGACCGCTCTTTCAAAGCCGAGACCGAATCCTGCATGTTTTGTTCCGCCGTATCTTCTCAAATCAAGATAGTGCGCATAGTCCTCATGCTTCAAGCCAACCTCGTCCATGCGCTTCTCCAGAACGTCCATACGTTCCTCTCTCTGACTGCCCCCGATTATCTCGCCGATTCCCGGAACAAGGCAATCCATTGCCGCAACCGTCCTGCCGTCATCGTTGAGCCGCATGTAGAACGCCTTTATTTCCTTCGGATAGTCCGTCACGAACACGGGCTTTTTGAAAACCTCCTCGGTGAGATAGCGTTCATGCTCGGTCTGTAGGTCAATTCCCCATTTCACGGGATATTCAAATTCCTTTCCGCTCTTTTGGAGGAGTTCAACCGCCTCGGTGTAGGTCACATGACCGAAATCATTGTTCAATATGTTATTCAGTCTGTCAATCAAGCCCTTGTCGATGAAGCTGTTGAAAAATTCCATCTCCTCGGGAACATTTTCAAGAACATAGCGAATCACGAATTTGAGCATATCCTCAGCAAGGCGCATATCGTCCGCAAGGTCTGCAAACGCAATCTCAGGTTCAATCATCCAGAACTCAGCCGCATGACGCGTCGTGTTTGAGTTTTCCGCACGGAAGGTCGGACCGAACGTGTATATGTCGCCGAATGCCATTGCAAACGTCTCGCCCTCAAGCTGTCCGCTGACGGTCAGAGATGTCTCCCTGCCGAAAAAGTCCTTTGAATAGTCAACCGTGCCGTTCTCGTTTCTCGGCGGATTATTTATGTCAAGTGTGGTGACCCTGAACATTTCGCCTGCGCCCTCACAGTCGCTTCCCGTAATCAGCGGCGTGTGAACATAGACAAAACCGCGGTCACAGAAGAATTTGTGAATTGCATATGCAATGGTTGACCGAACGCGGAAAACCGCCGCAAAGGTGTTTGTTCTTGCGCGCAGATGAGGGATTGTTCTGAGATATTCAAACGAATGTCTCTTTTTCTGAAGCGGATAGTCGGGAGTGCTTCCGCCCTCAACCGTGACGCTCTCCGCCTTAATCTCAAACGGCTGCTTTGCGTCGGGTGTCAGAACACACACGCCCTCAATGCGGAGTGCCGCACCCACATTCAGCTTGCACAGAGCCGCAAAATTGTCAAGCGCATTCTCTTCAATGACAATCTGAACATTTTTGAAAAATGACCCGTCATTCAGCTCGATGAACCCAAAGCTCTTTGACGCACGCATGGTTCTCACCCAGCCGTTTACCGAAATTTTCTCTCCTCCGAGTTCCCCGAATCGGGAATACAGTTCTTTGATTTTCATATTTCTACCCATCCTTAAAATATTTCATTATTGCTTCTATTATACAGAATATTTTCCATAAAATCAACCATAATATGTATATAATCAAAACTTTTTTGGAGGGTTGCTTTATGAAATTTATAAAAACGAACGACAGCTGTGCCGGATATGACGAGTTCGCGGACTTCGCAGCGGACGACGAAACAAGCAAGCCGCGCAGGCTTCCGTCCTATTACGACTATGCAAAAAAGCAGTCCGCAAGGAACTCAAAACGCCGCGGAAATCAATCCTCTTTTATGTAGCTTCCGTTTCTCGCGTCATAGTATAATATATCTCCCATATCGGTCACAATCTGCCATACGGGTATGGCAAGAATGTTTCTGTAGCTCTCCGCGCCCCTGCCGATGTAATACCCCGGCTTAATGCTGACAACGGTATACTTTTTGTTGGCGTCAAGCACGGGATTTTCCGCAAGGTCGGGAAGAATGCTCATTATATTGAAATACGGCACAGAGCTTCCGGACACCGTGAGGTCGGATATGAGGTTTTTTCCCGATGCCGAAACAATTCCGTCCTTTGTCACGTCAAACGAAATATATGCGTCAAAAAACACCGCATCGTCATGCTGCGCCGTGAAAATTGCCCTTGTCCTGTCATCGGCAACATAGTTGACTCCGCTGAAGCTGTATAGCTTTGAGAGAACGCCGAGACGTTCCATTTCGCCTCGGCACAGCTCCTCGATTTCCCCCGACGTGAAATCGGACGGGGCTTTCGGGCTGCTGTCCGTATATCTGAAATCCTCACCCGAGACAGTCAGGGTGCGTCCTCCGTTTTTATATTCACCCTCTGCGGTTTCGGTGTAGCTCTCCCCCAGAAACCTTGTGACCATTTCACGGTTTCCGACCGACATTTTTTCAAGATAGAAGCTTTTCACCTCGGGTGCTGACGGGATTTCAAGCTTCGGTGCAATGAAAATCATATGCTTTTGCAGAAGCCTTTGCGCGTCCGCCAGCATTTCCGCATTGACACGGCTTTCATGACTGCCCGTGCTGTGTATCGCCGAAAGCAGTGCCACATTCACACAAACAAGCACAATTATAAATATTGTTTTAAGACGTCTCAAATCCATTATTGCCGCGCCTCCCTGCCGATTTGTATTTCGCGCTCCGCCGCAAGCTCCGCACCGTCACCGGCAAAAACATAAACCGCAGACGCGCTTTCCGCACGTGTGCCTTCTCCGCGCACGGCACAAAGCTCTGCCGCAGTCTCCGCAGCAGGTCTGATTTCGGTGGTTTCCTCTCTTTTTTCAACGTTTTTCACGCACATTTTCATCTCTGTCAGCATACCGCGGCTGACCGTTGCCTCCACGGCATGACCTGCGCCCAGCCTCAGCATTCGTCCGTCAACAAAATAGTCAAAACCGAAAATCATTTTATCCTCCGACATATTCCGCGGCATCTGCGTGAATCGGATATTATATTCCCTGACATCAGAGCTTTCACCGCACAAGCCGAAAATTCTTTCCATAATCCCAATCAGTCCCGAGGTGACGGCATATGCGCTTGCCGAGCCGCTCTGACCCGAAGGCAGAAGCGACACTCCCTCGCTTGCGTCCAGTGCTTTATATTCAACCGTTCCGTCGGAACGCATACTCAGCGTTCCCGTCTCGCCGACGCAGACCAGTGCCCCGTCGCGGTCAACGTAACGTCTTATTGTGTTCTGATTATATCCGAACGTGTTTATCAGTCCGAGTGTCAGGTCCGTTGTTTTGGTGAACCCGATTCCGTTTTTATATTCCCACGGAACATTCACAGCAATATTCGCCGCCTGCTCCGCACCGATCGGAATCGCAAGCTGCGGCTCGATATACGCCGCAGTCTCCGCAGTTTCCGCGTTATTCTTCATTTCAAAGCCGAACACATACGGCACACCCTCCGTGCCGTGCTTCTCAATCAGCTCTCTGAGCGCGTTCGGAGAGCCTTTTGTCTTTATGCACACAGTCTCTCCCTTTCCGCGTATCAGAATCGACGGTGCGCCGTCCTCCTGCTGCATGATGACAGCCTCCGAAAACTGAGGAATGCGTTTTGCAAACTCAGCTGATTTCGTTTCAAAGAACTGCGCGTCAAACTCTGCCGAACGCTCGCACGGATACCGCAGATAGACCGAATCGGAAGACAGCGCGCGTCTCCATGCGGAATCGCCCGATGACACCGCGGCTTCTGTTTCCGCCTCATATGCACTGCGCATTATCGCGGCAGCGGTTTCATAGGCGCGTGCATATTCCGCACCGCCTTCATCAAGCGCAAAATGCACTCCGCCGCGGTTTATCATAATCAGTTCGGGGGCGGAATATGCGGAATATGCACGCGCTGTGTTCTGCACCGCATTCTCAGCCGCACTTCCTGCCGCTCCGACACCCGAAAGCGCACTGCCCGAGATGTTCTGCATTTTTATGAGGCGGTATGAAAACAGCGCACAGCAAACACACAAAACAATGATTGCCGCGGTTTTCGCGCGTTCTGTTATGACATGCCGTTCGTGACGTGAAATCCTTTTTTTCACGGTGCAGACCTCCCTTCCGAAAATGTGCGGCTGACCTTACATTAAAAGGGCGACCGAAGGCCGCCCTTTGCTGTTCCGACCAAACAACCTTTTGCGGATTTTTAAGTCGTCAGCGATTTTATTATATCAAACAGATTATAGTTATATTTTGTGACCGAAAGTCTCATCAGCTGAACGCAGTCACCCTTCTCGGCGCGGACAAGAATGTTGTTCGGTCCCTGAGCCAGATTGACCGTGTTCATGAACAGTCCCGACGCTCCGATTGTTGCGCTCGCCTCCGCATAGGTTTTCTGTGCTGCGCCCGCGGCATCAACATACTGAGTTTCGTTGTATATTTTCCTGTAGACATTCTCCGTTGAATCGTGCCAGTACAGCGTGACAACGGTTCCTTCCTTTCCGTAGCCCGAGATGATATATCCCGAATCAAAGGTTGAGTCCTTCTGATTCTGCGGTTTTGTGACAACGACAAGCTCATATGTATTGCCCACCGCGTCGGACGCAACAGTCTCAGGCGCCGCATATGCCGCCGCCGAGCCGAAAAGCACGCACAAAACTGCGCTTATAAATGCTATATAAAATTTCTTCATGGCTTTCTCCTCCATTAAGAGTCACAACTTCCCCTTGTTTGAACAGTATAACACATAAATGTTACAAACCCGTTACATTCACATTACATTTTTCTAAAACATTTTTTGTTAACCTGATGTTAGCTGTCCGAACCCGATTTTAAGAGGCGGATTTCCGCTCAAACGGCGTTAAAATACTCGGCAATCCGCCAAGGATAGCCTCCGTTTTTGCCTTGTTTGAACGAAAATCCTCACGCTTAAAATTCTTTGACCTTAATCGGATGGAATTTTGAGAAGATTTTGGCGCGAAGGATGCAGGCGGGCTGACGCCCGGCAAAGACGACAAGGCAAAATATTCCGAAATTATGCCGATTAAGGCGGATTCGGATAACTAATATCAGGTTAACCTCCGCCGCGGCATCTGCATATAATATAAATATCCGAAAGGAGGACTCACAATGACTAAAATATTTATTGACCCGGGTCACGGAGGTCCCGACCCCGGAGCTGTCGGGAACGGTGTGACCGAGGAATATGTCAACCTGAATGTCTCGCTTGAGCTTGCACGGCTTCTGAGAAACGCGGGCTTTGATGTCAGGCTGTACCGCACGACAAGCGATGAAAATGTTCTTGCCGACAAAAATGCCGATCTGCGCAACCGTGCCAATATGGCAAACACATGGGGCGCGGACTATTTCATCAGCATTCACACAAACAGCTCCACCATTCCGACGGCAAACGGGGTTGAGGCATATGTCTACCGTCTCGGCGGCACAAGCGAGAGGCTTGCACAGTCAATCGTGAACGCGGTTTCCGATGACCTCGGTTCAAAAAACCGCGGTGTCATGCAGGCAAACTTTGCGGTTCTGAGACGTACAAATATGCCTGCGGTTCTGGTTGAACTGGGCTATCTGACCAATGCAACCGAGGCTCTCAACCTGAACAGCCCGGCATGGCAAAGGGCTGTTGCCGCCGCAATTTTCAACGGTATCGTGAATGCAATCGGACTGCCCAGTCCCTGATCCGCTGTCAGGTTAATTTGCAAGGGCGGCGGTCAAGGCGGCAAGCATAGCCGGCACAACAATGAAGCACACCGCGCCGCCCGCCCTGTTTTTTCTCTTTATCTCCCACACTCCGGCACTGAAAATATATACACTCTGCCAAAGCACAAGAATTGTGAATAACACCTTCAATGTCTGCGGCATCATTCCACCTCCCTGACAATCTCAAGTTTCACATCAAACTCCGCATTTGAGAATTTTTTATCCCAGCCAAAATTCTCTTTTTCCTTCCATGTTAAAAAATGTCCGCGATACATCTTTTCAATTCCGAGAATGTCCGCATTCAGCTCATGTGACACGGAATAGAGAAAATCCGAAAACTTTTTCTCAGCCGCCGCACGCAAATCGGAGAACAGCTCGTCATATGACGAATAGCCGTCGGGCAGTCTGCCGCCGATATACTCCGCATTCAGTCTTTGCGTCACACCGATTTTCAGTCTGCCGCCCTCATCACGCACGCTGTATTTTGCCGCGCACGGCACAAAAATTCTGAACGTCACCGTCTCATCTGCCTTGTGACGGCTGCGAACCGAAACCGTACATTTTTTTATGTCGCGCTTCAGAATATTAAACACCAGCGCGCAATCCCCGTCCATCGTGCCGGCGGGTCTGCCTTTTTTAAAAACAGCCATACCTCTCAGATCAGACCTTGCGGAGGAAACATGAGAATCACCCGACTCAATCCAGCCGCCGTCCGTGCTTCCGTCCGCACCGTGTTCGTCCGCGGCTTCATATTTTGCCGTGCACGCAATCGGCAGAACGCTGTCTCCGCCGTCCGCACTCTCGTCAACAAAATCACGCAGACGCTTTGACGGAGCATAGATATTGTTTGAACGCAGCGACATCAGCTCATAGTATTTTGCCGTGTTAATCTCAGGCTCGGGATTCACACAGCGCAGATATTCCTCCGCACTTCTCTCCGCCGCCGCAACAGCCGTATGCGGACGGATTTCGCGCTCATGCAGAAAAAGCTGTGAATGCATTGTCTGCGCATCCGAGTCCGCACTGCCCGAAAACACAATCATTTTCAGGTGCGACATGTCAATGTTTTTGCTCAGAAAATTGTTTATCATATTCTTTGCTACATAGAAATCGGGAGCTTTTATGACCGTGTTTTTCACCGACGGATTCCCGCTGTCGGCAATTCCGCCATCCTCCGCATTCTCTCCGTCTCCGCCGTCTCCTCCGCCTCCGTCCGTCTCGTTCGGGGCTGCAAACTGGAATGTATACTTAAAATTCCCGTCCTCCGCGTCGTCAATTCCGACCGCAATTATATATGCCGTTTCATCAATCTCGCGGCTGTCATAGCACGAGCAGCACAAAACCGCCGCCGCGCACAGCACAGCCGCCGCACTAATTCCTCTCATGTGTCCGCCTCCCGACTGCGGCTGACGCACCAATCAAAGCCGCAAAAATCAAAACCGCCGCCAAGCTTCCGAAAAACAGAATGCGTCCGAGCATATCCTCAAAGCCCGATGTCACCCCGATCGCGCATAAAAACGCCGCAGATGCAAGCGGCAGTGCAAACACGCGGTCGCCTGCCGTGCCGAAGGCACGCTTTATGACATATGTCATCTCAAACAGCACAAGTGCTGAAAAAAGCATTTCGCCGAGAGCTGTCACCAGCATATACACCGCGTCAATCCGCTGAAGAAATCTTCCGCAGTATACCTCCTTGAGCAGAACATAAAGCGGATATTTCACCTGTGCCGACATCGGATAGGGAATTGCCGCCGAATATGCAAGCACAAACACCGCATTCAGCACCGCCGCCGCGGCAGCTCCGCCGACCGCAAAGCGGCGGAACGTCTCACTTGATTCGCACATCGGAGCAAGCAGGCACAGCATAATCAAATCGGCATACATTGCAAGTCCCTCCGCAGCATTCTTCACAACCGCGCCTCCGCCGCTGCCCAGAATCGGAAGAAGATTTGCAAAATCCGCATGAACAAGCACCGAGGCAAGCATAATCACCGTCAGAAGCAGCACAAACGGAATTATGACAAGGTGAGTGCGTGCAATTGCCGCAAGACCGCGCACCGCACCGAAATACATCGCCGCCGCGAACGGCAGCAGGACATACCACATCGGAGCCGAGGGAAAGGCAACCTGTGCGGCAAACACTGCCGACTCGCGCAGCGAAAACACCGCCGACACCGCAAGATATATAAGCAGAACCGCCGCTGCGGCATATTTCCCCGTCCTTCCCATTGTCCTCTCCGCCGCGGAAATCAAATCACAGTCCGCACGGCACACAAGCCACACCAAAAGCACGGCGGCAGCACCCGTCAGAATTGAGGACAGTGCCGCTCCCGTTCCCGATATTTTCGGATATACCAGAGAAAGTCTTGTGAAAAATCTGAACGTCAATACGTTCACGGCGAGAAACACGGTTTCCCTGCCGCCGAAAATTCTGTTTTTTCCTTCCATGTCACACGCCTCCTATGATTTCCATTTTCTGCTGATGTGCGGCTGTTTTTTCTCCTGCTGAGGGCGCAGATCGCGCGGACGAAGCTCGCGCTTCCACATCGGCTTGATGAACGGTGCGCCTCCGCCGCCGATTTTCGGTGTTATCGGTGAAAGATATGGCACGCCGAGAGCCTCGCTTGACGCAAGATAAACCGCCGCCGCAAAAATTCCGAGAGCCAGTCCCAAAAAGCCTGCCGCCGCACCGAGAGCCACAAAAACAAACTGAAGCACCGAAACCGCTCTTGAAAGTGCAAGAGTCGGCGCGGCAAACGACCCGAGAGCCGAGATTGAGACAATGATAATCAGCAGCGGGCTTGCAATGTTTGCCTCAACCGCAGACTGCCCGAGAATCAAACCTCCGACAATTCCGAGGGTTGACCCGATCGGGTCGGGAACACGCACAGACGCTTCCTTAATCAGTTCAAACGCAACTATCATTATCACAAGCTCCAGGACAATCGGAAACGGCATTTTCTCGCGGCTTGCCTCAATTGCAAGCAGAAGGTCTGTCGGTATGCTCTCGTGATGATATAGTGCTGTTCCCGTGAACACTCCCGGCAGAAGCAGAGCAAGCGCGATTCCGATTATGCGCACAATGCGCATGAAATTTGCTTCAATGACTCTGACATAATTATCTTCCGACGCCTCAACAAGGTCGGCTGCCGTTGCCGGAAGAACAAGCACAAACGGGCTGCCCTGAACAATCACAACAACCTTTCCGTCCGCAAGCTGAGCCGCGGCACGGTCGGGTCTCTCCGTTTTCAGCACCTGAGGCAGAGGAAACACCGCACTGTCCTCAATCAGCATTTCCACATCAGCCGACGAGAACACATATTCCACATCAATCTCGCGCAGTCTCCGTCTCACCTCTCCGACCAGCGATTCATTTGTGATTCCGTTTATATACATCAGTGCGCACGGCGTTTTGCTCTTGCTGCCGATTGAAATTTTTTCGGCAATCAGGTTTGCATCCTTGAGAATTTTTCTCACAAGACCAATGTTTGTCATTATCTTTTCGTTGAACGCCTCCTGAGGACCCGAAAGAGTGGCTTCTGTGATCGGCTTGCCGACATCTCTGCCGCTCCATCCCTTGACATCGGCAACAAATGCCGAGCTGCAGCCGTCCACAAACACCGCACAGTTCCCGAACTCAACCATTTCAATTATTTTCTGCATTTCGGTCTGCTTGTCGTTCGGAGCCTGCGCAATCATTCGCCGATATACCAAATCCTCAATATCCCCATTCTCTGCCGCACGGTCTGTTCCGCACACCATGAGCGGATTCAGAATGTCGCGGTTGATATAGTCCGCATTGACAAGTCCGTCATAGAATATCAAAAATGCGTCAACCGTTGTGTCTCCCGTTCTGACCTCAAATTCGCGCAGAACCAGGTCAAAGTTTTTCGGCAGCTCAAACGCGTCACGGACAAACTCCAGATTCTCTTGCAGCTTCGGGCTGACATTTCCCGTTTTATAGGTATATGTTCCCTTGTCCGCAATGTTATTCTTAATGTATTCGTTCACACCGCGGTTTTGCATCTCATGCGGCACGGGACGTTTAATCTCAAAGTTGTCCCGAATCCCCGGTCCGTCATATATGAACAGCTTTTTCAAATCCAAAAATCTCACCTCATGTCAAGTATTGCCTTTTCTTGCCCTGTTTATCCGCAAAATACCTTAATAAAGTTTGCAAAATCTATTGACTTTTTCGTCCGATGTGATAAAATCATTCTGTAGGTAAAATAATTACAAGGAGTTGTGCATACAATGATAAACAAAACCATTAACTTAAGAAAAGAACCTATCAACGGATTTATGCCGACAATGACTACATATGTGCAGTATGATTCGCTCTATAATCAGGACTCAATCAAAGCACCGCGCAAGCGCGGAGCGGTTGTCATCTGCCCCGGCGGCGGATATGCATTCTGCTCTCCGCGCGAGGCAGAGCCGATTGCATTGCAGTTCTGCGCCGCAGGCTTTCAGGCTTTTGTGGTTGACTACTGTGTTGAACCGATAAAATATCCCGAATCGCTCCGCGATGTTTCGGAGGCGGTTAAGCTTGTCCGTGCAAATGCCGATGATTGGGACGTTGACCCCGACAAAATCGCTGTGTGCGGTTTTTCGGCAGGCGGTCATCTTGCCGCAAGTCTCGCAACACTCTGGAACAGCGAAGAAGCAATTAAATGCGAAAATGAGGAGAACAAGCCGAATGCGGCAATTCTCTGCTATCCCGTCCTGATTTGGGATAGCGGCGAAAAAGCTCATAAGGGTTCATTCTATAACCTCATGGGAAAGGGCTTGTCCGATGAGGAATATAACCACCTCTCTCTCGAAAAGCGCATAACCGCGGACACACCGCAGACATTTCTGTGGCACACCTTTGAGGACGGCTCTGTTCCGGTTGAAAACAGCCTTAAATTTGCAAATGAGCTGCGCAAAAACGACATACCCTTTGAAATGCACATCTATCCATTCGGCTGCCACGGGCTTTCACTTGCAACTCCCGATGTTGGCAACACAGATGACCCTCATGTTGCTTCATGGATGCGCATGGCTTGCGAATGGCTCAAAACTGTTTTTAAATAAACAAACACTTTAAATTTGCGGGGGAGTTATATGAAAAACGAAAACACCGAAAACAAAAAATTTAAGTTTGCACCGCTCAAAAAGCTGAAAAGCTCCCGTGCGCTGTTTGTGACGGTATGCACCGCCGCAGCTGCCGTGCTTGTCATCATCGGCTTTTCGGCGTATGCCGCGGCATATTCCGACATTCTGCCGAACACATGGACAGGCGGCTGCAGTATCGGTGCAATGTCAAAAGAGGAAGCAAGGGCGGAGCTTGACACCGTCATTGCAAAGCCAATGAACGAAAGAGTTCTCACGCTCACGTGCGGAGAAAATTCACAAAGCTTCAGCTTCAAAGAGCTTGGTGTCAGCCTCGACCTTGACTCAACAGTTGACGCGGCATACGGCATCGGCAGGCACAGCGGTGTTTTCTCAAAGACCGCAGCCCTTCTCGGCGCAGCCTTCCGCAAATCTGACATTGAACTCTCCGTGAACGTTGACGCGGAGATTTTGGACAGCATAATCACGGCTCTTGCCTCAGGTTATGAAACCGATGTCACCGAGACGTCATATAAGCTTGACGGAAGCCGTCTTGTCATCACAAAAGGCGACAGCGGAATGAAGGTCAACCGCGAAAGTGCCGCAGAAAGCATTAAAAAAGCTGTCACTGACACAAAAATATCCGAGCTGACTCTCAGCCCCGAACAGACCAAGCCGAGTCCTGTTAATATTGATGAGCTTTATGACAAGCTTTCGGCAGAGCCGCGCGACGCATACTACACAAGGGACGGGAACGGCGAGGTTGTTATTGCGGATGAGGTTCCGCAGATTATAGCCGACAAGAAAAAGCTGAAGGCAGCGTTTGATTCAAAGGAAAAGGTCTGCACGGTTGAGGTCAAAACGGTTATGCCGCAGAAAACCGCGGCAATGCTGCGCCAAATGCTGTTCCGCGACACTCTTTCCTCATTCTCCACCGGCTTTGCTTCAAGCACCGCGGCAAGAGCCGCAAATGTGAGCATTGCCGCGTCAAGAATAAACGGATATATATTAATGCCCGGCGATGTGTTCTCATATGACAAAACAATCGGAAGGCGAACCCTGGCAAATGGCTACCGTGAGGCAGGCGTCTACATCGGCAACAAGGTCGAAAGCGGTGTCGGAGGCGGCATATGCCAGACCTCGTCCACGCTCTATTCAGCCGCGCTTTATGCAAATCTCGAAATTGTGAGCCGAACCTCGCATTCCCTCCCCGTGAGCTATGTTCCCGCAGGACAGGACGCAACGATTGCAGAGGGTGCAATTGACCTTAAAATCAAGAATAACACGGAATATCCGATTAAGATTGTCGCAGCAGTCAGCGGCAGAACCGTCACCTGCAAATTT
The DNA here is from genome assembly GCA_934463175.1 of uncultured Clostridia bacterium. GTDB lineage: Bacteria > Bacillota > Clostridia > Monoglobales > Monoglobaceae > CAKSIW01. Next base: position 43,781 of record CAKSIW010000001.1, read on the forward strand.
CTCGGCGTGAAGGTTCCGAACCAGACCGTTGAGCTTGTGCACACACGCACGGCAAACTATTCGCCCAAAACGGAACGCACTGTGAATCCCTCAATTCCTCAGGGATATAAAAAGGTTATAAACCGCGGAGCACCGGGATATGCGGTTTCATCAAAGCGGATTGTCAAGGTTGGCGGCGAGGTTGTTAAGACCGAAAATCTGACCCGAAGCGTATATAATGCCGCGAGCATTGAGGAAGAGGTCAATCCTGCCGACAAGGACACACCGTCCGCAAATCTCGCAGTGTATACAGGAAAAATTGAAGCCGAGCCTGCCGAACAGCCGAGCGCACCGGCAAGCAGCGGAGCAGCACCTGTCGATGCGGACAAAAAACCGTCCGAAAACACAAAGCCCTCGGGAAACGCTCCCGAAGCCTCAGAACCGCAGCACACGGACACTCCTTCTCACACTGAGACGGAGCCAAAGCCCGAAACGGTTGAAACAATTGGGGTTGACTGATGCAGACAATTAACTGTGCGCTGGAAAAGCTGAACCGTTCAAAATTCAGGTCAAGCTTTTCTCTGAATAAAAAACAGCTTGAATATATAAATGAAAAAGGACTTGACAAAATCCGCTCTCATGCAGCGGATTTTGTCCGTTTGCGCCTTGCGCCCGCTGTGATTCCGAATGACGGAAAACAAACTCCCATGAAGGGACACCCTGTTTTCATCGCCCAGCACGCCACAGCATGCTGCTGCCGCGGCTGTCTTGAAAAATGGTATCGCGTGCCGAAGGGAATCCCTCTTTCCTCCGAACAGCAGGAAAAAATCGTCAATCTCATCATGGCGTGGATTTCCGCGCAGTGCCAAGACGCAGCACGGCTGCACTAAAAATCATTTTGCTGAAATCAAAAAATTAACAAACATATTAAGAGTCTGAAGCTTGCTTTCGTTCAGGCTCTTTATTTTTGCAAACATATTCACATATTTCGCATTGTCATTTCTGATTCCCAGAAGCTCGTCCGACGAAATTTTCAGAATCTCACATATTTTTGCCAGTATTTCAAAGCTCGGCTCGCGGTATGTGTTTTCATAGTTTCTGTATGTCGTCACAGGTATTCCCAAAAGCTCCGCCATCTGCTTTTGCGTCAGGTCGCAGTCCTCACGCATATTTCTTAAATTCTTGTGAAACATATTTCAATCCTCCCAAGTTTCCTTTACGAATCCTTTACTACAGTATACAACGCGTTTTTTATATTTCGCAAAAAACCTCAATTTGAATTGTTTTTATTAAAAAATAATTCAAAAGGGGTTGACAATTAAAAGTTTATGTGCTATATTATGTCTATCAAACAATATTATTATTTTCAAAGGGGAGAAAAACTCATGAAGATTAAATCAGAAAAAATTGCGGCGGCAGTCTGCGCAGCGGCGATGCTGACCTCGCTGACCGCAGCCGCAAGCTGGGAATTTGCCGGCTATGACACATCAACGCCCGATTCCTACGGAAAAATTTACAACGAGGTTCTCGGCGGCAAATACACAAGCAAAACAAAGCTTGAACCCGTTGCGGCAGAGGACGTGCAGTGGAAGTTTGAGGGCTATGAGCTGGCATTTCCGCACGCAGGCTATGAAAGACTGTATCTTGAAGGAAACGCGCAGAAAAGCATAACCAGAACGGTTTCAAGCTTTCCGCAGTGGGAAACAAGATTCAGGGATTTCATGTGGGAGGTTGCAGGAGAGCACCGCATTTATCAGCGTCAGCAGACAAAGATAAACAACAAATACTGGGCATGGGATTTCGGCAAGGACGCAGCTGACGAGTCAATGGTTTTTGTTCCGACAACGCGCAACGCCGAAACAACCGTTGAATTTCGTCAGTATGGAATCGGCAATCTTGACAACAACGGAAAATATGTCTATGACGTCTGCGGAAATGTCTATAATGACGAAAAGTTCACACTCTACAGTGACTTTTCCGCAAAGCCCGCAGCATTCAACGTAACTGTTGATGAGGACGGCAACCCGACAAAAGAAATCGCGGAGGGCGACTTCTTCCACAGCAGCAACCTCAGCAGAATCAACGAAAGTGACGGCAGTTATGCGGTTTCCGATTGGGAAATTGCACAGCACATTGACATTGCGGCGTCAAAGTTTGTGACCGGACCTTCCTTCTATGGCGAGAATCCGACAAAGGACGCGGCGGCTATGTACTACAGCGTATATAACCCCAACTGGTCATGGGACGCAGACACTGTTCGCCTGGAAAAGAGTGCGGCAATCGGCTGGACAAATCCTGTTTATGAAATGGCTGAACCTCACAACTACTATCAGTATCTGATCGTGAACGGACTTGTCATGGACGGCAGAGCGGACACTCCGAGAATCTGGCGTTACACAAACGGCAAGGCAACTCCGTCAGTTGAGTGGAGATATGCATTCGTTGAATCCGCATATCCCTACAACGTTGTTGAATATAAATATATCCGCGACGTTGACGGCAGCATGAAGCTTGCGGAGGAAAACGGCGCACCTGTTTACCGTTATCCCTCGGGCGAGTTCGGAAACTATCACATCAAGGTGACAGACACCGAAATTCAGGTTTGGGTTAAGGACGCAAGAGGCGACTATATGATTGACCGCATGAGCCGTGTAAACTCCGATTTCGGCGGCGGATATTCAGGCTATATCGGTGCAGCAGGCTACATTGATTAACATTCTCAAACATACTCTGAAAATGGGGCGGTCTCGGCTGCCTCATTTTTGCTGCCGCAGCAGCTCCGATAAACTTAAACAGACAGGAGAATATGAAATGAAAAAGCTTTTTTCAGTGCTCACAGCACTTTTTCTCTGCACCACGAGCGCATTTGCCGCGTCCTTTCTTGACAGCCGCGGCAGGGTTGAAATCATCATGTATCATCGGATATGCAGTGATGAGGGCTGCCGAAATCCATATTGCATAACCCCCGCGGAATTTGAAAACGATTTGAAGTTTTTCAAATCGCGCGGCTTTGAAAGCATTTTTACGTCATCACTTGCCGACAGCGATTTGCGAGGCAGGCGCGTTGTTGTCATAACCTTTGACGACGGCTATAAAAGCGACATTGAATTTGCCGTTCCGCTCCTTGAAAAATACGGATTTTGCGCGACCTTTTATGTTTTCGGTGCCGCAATCGGCACTCCCGGGTATCTGAGCGAGGACGACCTCAGATGCATGTCGGCAAAAAGCTGTGCCGAAATCGGAAATCACACATATGCTCTGCACGAATACGCTCCGTCAACGCTTAATTTGCTCTACAGCAACCCTGCAATGCTTGACAAAATCATTACGGATTTCAGCAGAAACAGCAGCTATCTTGAATCCGTAACGGGCAAAGCTGTCATGACCGCGGCATATCCGAACGGCGAATATTCAGCCGAGGCTGACCGCAGACTTAAACTGAGCGGTGTCAAAACCACCTTTTCAACAGAGCCGTATTCTTTTTCAAAGGTTCTGCCCGACAAGCCCATCGGCAGAAAGACCCGTGTTTCCGGCGCAGAAATTGAAAATCTGATGAAATAGTTTTAACTGTTATGCAAAAAAACAGACGCAGCCGAATGGCTGCGTCTGTTTTTCGTTTCACATATTGCACCGTTTCGCCATACCTTTTATCACGCATGGGGCAATATCACCAATGGGGCAAATTTCATTATCATCAGCACTGCTTTAAGTGTGTATAAATTTACAGTTTTATTGTCAAATTCATCAGGTTTCGCAAGGCTTTACGCTAAAAAAATGACCTCAAAGGGTGTTCGCCCTTCAAGGTCACTTGTTTTTATTTTGCCTTTTTACCGGCATTTGGGGTTGCCCCAAATCAAATTTACCAAAATTATTTCTCGTCTTTAATAGCCGCCTGAGCCGCTGCAAGTCTTGCAATCGGAACACGGAACGGTGAGCATGACACATATGTCAAGCCAATCTTGTGGCAGAACTCAACCGATGACGGATCGCCGCCGTGCTCGCCGCAGATACCGAGGTGCATGTCGGGACGGGTCTTTTTACCCAGCTCAACCGCCATTTCCATAAGTCTGCCGACACCTGTCTGGTCAAGCTTTGCAAACGGGTCATTCTCATAGATTTTCTTGTCATAGTAAGCTCCGAGGAACTTGCCTGCGTCATCACGTGAGAAACCGAAGGTCATCTGTGTGAGGTCGTTTGTACCGAAGCAGAAGAACTCAGCCTCTTTTGCAATTTCGTCAGCCGTGAGAGCCGCTCTCGGAATCTCAATCATTGTGCCGACTTCATATTTGAGAGCAACGCCTGCTTCCTTAATGATTCTGTCAGCTGTCTCAACAACAACGTCCTTGACATATTTCAGCTCTTTTGCTTCACCAACCAGCGGAATCATGATTTCAGGAACAATCTCAACACCAAGCTTCTTGGAAACGCTGATTGCAGCCTTGATTACAGCCGTTGTCTGCATTGCTGCGATTTCGGGATATGTCACTGTCAGACGGCAGCCGCGGTGTCCCATCATCGGGTTTGCTTCATGCAGGCTTGCAATGATTGCTTTAATATCCTCAACGCTCTTGCCCTTTGCGTCAGCAAGTGCCTTTATGTCTTTTTCCTCTGTCGGAACAAATTCATGAAGCGGCGGATCCAAGAAACGGATTGTTACGGGGTGACCCTCCATTGCTTCATAGAGCTTTTCAAAGTCGCCCTGCTGCATCGGCTCAATCTTTGCAAGAGCCGCTTCTCTCTCCTCAACAGTGTCGGAGCAAATCATTTCTCTGAATGTGCCGATTCTGTCCTCAGCAAAGAACATATGCTCTGTGCGGCAAAGACCAATTCCCTCTGCGCCAAGCTCGCGTGCTTTTGCAGCGTCAGCCGGTGTGTCTGCGTTTGTTCTCACCTTGAGTGCTCTGTATTTGTCAGCCCAAGCCATGATTCTTCCGAACTCACCGCCGATTGATGCGTCAACAGTCGGGATTGCCTGACCGTAGATGTTGCCTGTTGAACCGTCAATTGAAATTTCGTCGCCCTCTGTGAAGGTCTGACCTGCAAGAGTGAACTTCTTGTTCTCCTCGTCCATATTAATCTCTGTGCAGCCCGATACACAGCATGTTCCCATACCGCGTGCAACAACCGCTGCATGAGATGTCATACCTCCGCGTACAGTCAGAATACCCTGAGCCGCCTTCATACCCTCGATGTCCTCGGGTGAAGTCTCAAGACGGACAAGAACAACCTTTTCGCCGCGTGCTGCCCATTCCTTTGCGTCCTCAGCTGTGAAAACAACCTTGCCGCAAGCCGCTCCCGGAGATGCCGCAAGAGCCTTTCCGATCGGCTCAACCGATTTCAGAACCTTTGCGTCAAACTGCGGATGCAGAAGTGAATCAAGGTTTCTCGGGTCAATCATGAGAACAGCCTCTTTATCGGAAATCATACCCTCGTCAACAAGGTCACATGCAATTTTGAGAGCAGCAGCAGCCGTTCTCTTGCCGTTTCTTGTCTGGAGCATATAAAGCTTCTTGTCCTGAATTGTGAACTCCATGTCCTGCATGTCTCTGTAGTGGTTCTCAAGCTTGTTGCAGATACCCACAAACTGCTCATAAACCTCAGGCATAACCTCTTTCAGCTGGTCAATCGGCTGCGGTGTTCTCACACCTGCAACAACGTCCTCGCCCTGTGCGTTCATGAGGAACTCACCGAAAAGCTTCTTCTCGCCTGTTGCCGGGTTTCTTGTGAACGCAACACCTGTGCCCGATGTGTCGCCCATATTACCGAACGCCATCATCTGAACGTTAACCGCAGTTCCCCATGAATAAGGAATGTCGTTATCGCGGCGGTATACGTTCGCACGGGGGTTATCCCATGAACGGAAAACTGCCTTGATTGCGCCCATCAGCTGCTCCTTCGGATCTGTCGGGAAGTCCTCGCCGATTTTTGCTTTATATTCAGCCTTGAACTGTGAAGCCAGCTCGCGGAGATCCTCAGCCGTCAGCTCAACGTCCTGAGTCACGCCCTTTGCTTCCTTCATTTCATCTATCAGCTGCTCAAAATATTTCTTTCCAACCTCCATAACAACGTCGGAGTACATCTGAATGAATCTTCTGTAGCAGTCCCATGCCCAGCGAGGATTTCCGGACTTCTTTGCAAGAGTCTCAACAACCGTCTCATTAAGACCGAGGTTGAGGATTGTGTCCATCATACCCGGCATTGATGCTCTCGCACCGCTGCGGACGGAAACAAGCAGGGGGTTCTCGTTGTCACCGAATTTCATACCGGTGATTTCTTCCATCTTAACGATGTTTTCCATGATTTCTTTCTGAATGTCATCGTTAATTTTTCTGCCGTCCTCATAATACTGAGTGCAGGCCTCTGTTGTCACCGTGAATCCCTGGGGAACAGGCATTCCGAGTTTAGTCATTTCAGCGAGATTGGCACCTTTACCGCCAAGAAGATTACGCATTGTTGCGTCGCCTTCGCTGAAAAGGTAAACGAATTTTTTCATTAAATTTTCCTCCTTAGAATGTTGATATAACATAAAGTTTAATTATTTGTTAAATTGTTGACATATCCGCGCATAAAAATACACGCTGCACCGTCTTTTTTCAGTTTTTCCGTTTCTTTTTCCTCAAATCAATGAAGAAATCTCTCAAAAGACCCGCACATTCATCTGCAAGGATTCCTCCTTCGCAGTTCACCCTGTGGCACAAGCCTTTGATTGACGGAATCTGCGCAATTGAAAGCACCGCTCCCCCTTTCGGGTCGGAAGCACCGTAATACAGATTTTTTATCCGTGCCTGAACAATTGCACCGCTGCACATCACACACGGCTCCAGCGTGACATAGAGATCACACTCATGCAGTCTCCAGCCTCCGAGCGTTTTGCACGCAGCGTCAATTGCAAGCATCTCGGCATGATAAAGCGCACATTTCCCCGCCTCGCGCAGATTGTGGGCGCGTGCAACGATTTCGCCGTTTCGGACCACCACCGCGCCGATTGGGGTTTCACCCATTTCATATGCTTTCTCAGCCTCACCGAGAGCTGCTGTCATAAAAACTTCTTTTTCGGTCATACAGAATACTTTAAACCTCAAAACAGCACAAAAACCTAAGACCGTCCCGAAGCTTTTTCGGAAGGTTAAGGCGTTTTGTGCATATTATATATCACTGTTTTTCCGTCTTATCTGATGTACGGCTTCAGCTCAGAAACAAGGTCGTCACTGTTGTCGTTGTGGATTTCAACCTTGATGGGCTTGCTCAGGTCAAGGCTGAAGATGCCCATGATTGATTTTGCGTCAACAACATATCTGCCTGATGTCAAGTCAATCTCATAATCATACTTGCTTACTGTGTTAACAAAGTTTTTAACATCATTAATTGAGCTTAACAAAATTTCAAATGTTTTCATCCTAAATCCTCCATTTTATAAAATTCTTTCTTGCATGGTTATATTATATATTTTTTTCTTGCAATAGTCAATAAAAAAGTGTATAATTTTATTACAAAATTTTTGTAACAAAATAATAGAGAATTGGAAGTTTTGGAAAATGAGAGTAAAATTTATAACACTGGGCTGCAAAACCAACTTTTATGAAAGCGAAGCAATGGGCGAGCTGTTCCGCAAAGCGGGCTATGAAATCGCGGAGCGCGGCAAGGCGGACATATATGTCATCAACACCTGCACGGTCACCGGAACGGGTGCGCAGAAATCACGCCAGCACATTCGCCGCGCAAAGTCCGAAAACCCCAATGCGGTCATTGCGGTCACGGGCTGCTATGCCCAGACCTCGCCCGAGGAGGTTTCAAAAATCGAGGCTGTTGACGTCATGGTCGGCACTTCCGGCAGACAGCGGATTGTTGAGCTGGTCGAGCAGGCTCTGCACGGAAAGCGTACGCTTGAATGCGGCGACATTATGCATGAAACCGAGTTTGAGGAGCTTTGCATAACACCGTCACAAAGCAGAATCCGCGCGAATCTGAAAATTGAGGACGGCTGCAATAATTTCTGCGCATACTGCATAATTCCCTATGCGCGCGGTCCCGTCCGTTCGCGCAGTCTCGGCAAAATCCGTGAGGAAGCAGAGCTTCTGGCAAAAAACGGATTTGCGGAAATTGTTTTGACAGGTATTCATATCGGCTCATACGGGAAAGATTTAAATGACGGCACTCATCTCATCGACGTTGCCGAGGCGGTCTGTGCGGTTGACGGGATTCGCCGCGTGCGTCTCGGTTCGATTGAGCCTGTCATAATCACAGATGACTTTGTGCGCCGCGCCGCCCGCCTTGAAAAGCTCTGTCCGCAGTTCCATCTCTCTCTCCAAAGCGGCAGCACGGCAACACTCAGGCGCATGAGGCGCAGATATACCGCCGAGGAATACCGGCGCGCGGTTGAGCTTCTCCGTTCCGCGATTGATGATGTTTCAATCACAACAGACCTCATGGTCGGCTTCCCCGGTGAAACGGACGAGGAATTTGAATGCTCCTACCGTTTCTGTGAAAGCATTGGGTTCATGCATATGCATGTTTTTAAATATTCCGTGAGACACGGCACGGCTGCCGAAAAAATGGAAAATCAGATTCCCGAATCCGTCAAGGAGGCACGGAGCGCGAAAATGATTGAGCTTTCCGAAAAAATGCAAAAGGCTTTCTATGACAAATACCGCGGCACGGAAGCCGAGGTTCTGGTTGAACAGCGGACACGTGACGGACGCTATCACGCAACGACTTCAAACTATATGGACGTATATTTTGACAGCACCGAGGAGCTTCGCGGAAAAATAATCAAGGTGACGCTTTAAGTTTTTATTGACATATTTTTGCAGTAGTGTTATTATATAAGTATATAGTTTATACTGAGGAGGATAATTTGAATGTTGGTTTCAGTTACGGAAATGCTTAAAAAAGCAAAGGAAGGAAAATATGCGGTCGGTCAGTTCAACATAAACAATCTTGAATGGACAAAAGCCATTCTCATGACCGCAGAGGAATGCAAATCTCCTGTTATTCTCGGCGTGTCCGAGGGCGCGGGAAAATATATGACGGGCTATAAAACCGTTGTCGGAATGGTGAAGGGTATGCTGGAGGAACTCGGCACAACCGTTCCTGTTGCGGTTCATCTTGACCACGGCAGCTATGAAGGTGCTCTCCGTGCGATGGAGGCAGGCTTCTCGTCAATCATGTTTGACGGCTCTCACTATCCGATTGACGAAAACATCGAAAAGACAAAGGAGCTTGTGAGACTTGCAGGCGAGAAGGGTATCTCGGTTGAGGCTGAGGTCGGTTCAATCGGCGGTGAAGAGGACGGCGTTGTCGGCGCAGGCGAGGTTGCAGACCCCGATGAGTGCAAGAGAATCGCAGACCTTGGAATTGACATTCTTGCAGCAGGAATCGGCAACATTCACGGCAAATATCCCTCAAACTGGAAGGGTCTTAACTTTGACGTTCTTGCAAAGATAAGCGAAATCACCTCTCCAATGCCCCTCGTTCTCCACGGCGGAACAGGCATTCCCGAGGACATGATTAAAAAAGCAATTTCTCTCGGCGTCAGCAAAATCAATGTTAACACGGAGTGTCAGCTTTCATTTGCCGCTGCAACAAGAAAATATATTGAAGCAGGCAAAGACCTTGAAGGCAAAGGCTATGACCCGAGAAAGCTTCTTGCTCCCGGCTTTGAAGCAATTAAGGCTACCGTTAAGGAAAAAATGGAGCTTTTCGGTTCGGTCGGCAAGGCATAAATCGTTTTGCTCGGCAAGACGTAAAAACGAATTAAAAACTTCAGGAATGATAAACACCGCTAAAGCATTTGACTTTCGCGGTGTTTTTTGTTATTGTGGGTTTGGCTTTCACAATGCTTTATGTCGTTGTGGGTTTGGCTTCCGCAGTGTTGTCTGTCATTGTGTGTTTGGCTTCCACAGCGTTGTCTGTCATTGTGTGTTTAACTTTCACAGTGTTGTCTGTTATTGTGCGTTTAACTTTCACAGTGTTGTCTGTTATTGTGCGTTTAACTTTCGCGGTGCTTTCCGTCATTGTGTGTTTAACTCTCACAGCGTTGTCTGTTGTTTTGCATTTCTTGTCCGCCGCGGAAATTATCAGCAGCTTTTAACGGATAGTTTCCGCACAGTCAAATTACCGGTTAACCAAGCAGTGCCAAGCAAACCGAAAAGCTGAACGACTGCAAAAATATTCACCGTCAGACAATGCGCGTTCAGGAAACCCCTCTGAACCCTCTGCCGATGATTTCACTTGTTGTCGTGATGATAATAAACGATTTCGGGTCAATTTTTTTGATAAACATTCTCAGTCTGAACGCCTCGGATCGTTTGCAGACAGTGTATATTATTGTTTTATCATTATTTGTATAGCTGCCCTTGGCAGCAAAAAAGGTTGCCCCGTGATGAAGGTTGTTTATTATGTAATCATTAACCTCATCGGGTTTTGCTGTAATCACCACAAAATATTTGCAGCTGTTGATGTTCTCTATGATTGAATCAACCAGAAACGCTTTGGCAAAAAGCCCGAGCATTGAAAACAGCCCTGCTTTTATATCAAACAGCAGGAAAGACATTGCGGCAATGATGAAATCTGTTATCAAAAGTGCCTGTCCCACATTCACATGCGAATACTTTTTCAGTATTAAGGCAACAATGTCCGTTCCTCCCGATGACGCATAATTATTGAATATCACCGCCGCACCGAGTGAGGTCAGCATCATTGCATAAATCAGTTCAAGCAAAGGCTGATCCGTCATCGGTGCACTGAGCGGAAACAGCTGTTCGAGAATCAGCGTCACAAGCGAAAACATCAGACTGCAATACACCGTGCGAACGGTGTTGTCACCGCCGAGGAAAATGAAACCGACAATCAAAAGAACGCAGTTTATAATCATAATCCACATTGACGGAGTGAAAATCGGCGCAAGCTTGCCGAGAAGCGTTCCGATACCGCTGACACCGCCCGTTGCAAAGCCGTTAGGGATTTTAAAAAAATATACTCCTGCGCCCATTGAAACAGCTCCGGCCGTGATCAGGACATACTCACGCAGGACGGCGGCAGCATTGCCCTTCAGTGCCGCCGTCCCCTGTTCAGGTGTGCTATTCACCTGTTATCACCTCAATATTATAGTTTTTTCCGGCGCAAAACGGCAGAATTGTTCCGCTGATTTCCTTGCCGTCCGCAAATATGTGCTTCACTTTTGTACCGCTGTTTTTATATTTTATCGTGTAAACCGCGCCTCTGAACTTTTTCGTAATCTCAGCTTCTCTCCATGACGGCGGAAGACACGGGTCAATTCTGAGTCCGTCCATCTCGGGCATAAGCCCATATACATAGTTCACCAACGCCTTCTGAAACCACTGTCCCGCAGCCGTTCTCCAGCTTTGTCCCGCTGTTCCGTAGCGATATCCCGTTTGTTTCCCGAAATATGAATTGCACATGATATACGGTTCTGCCCTGCCGTCAACCACCTTATTCCTGAACGGCAGAATCGTCTCAATGTCTTTCTCAACCCTGTCCGCCCTTTTAAGCATTGCGTCCGCAGCAATTTTCCACGCAACAGTGTGCAGATATACCCCTCCGTTTTCGTGTATTCCCGGATATTTTATCGTCATATATCCTATCCCCGAATCATATTTGGTATATGCAGGCTCACATATTCGGGTTCCGAGCGGATCATTCAGATACTTTTCTGCCGCGTCCATTGCGGCATTTTTCCGTTCCTCGGATGATATGCCCGACAGCACTGCCCACAGCTGGGGAATCAGGTATATCTTCCCTTCTTTGTTTGTATGTGAGCCAATCTTCCTGTCATCATCGTTGTATGCATCAAGATAGTATTCGCCGTCCCAGCCGAACGCTTCGATTAAAGCATTCATTTCCGCACCTCTGCGTTCCGCCTCAGCCGCCTCATCATCTCTGCCGCAAATCCGTGCAATCTCCGCAAACATCTTATCCGCACGCAGCCACGCAAGACTCAGCCACACGCTGACGCCCTTTCCTTCAAGTCCCGCACTGTTCATGCAGTCGTTCCAGTCGCCGCCCCATATTTTTATCAGCCCGTGCAGACCGCGGAAGCCATACAGAAAATCAACAGAACGTTTCATATGTTCATATATCGTCCCTTGCGTGCCGTCGTTGAACTTCACCTGCCGTTCAAGAATGCTTGTATCTCCAAGCTCCTTCAGAATCGACGAAACGGCATATGTTATTCCGACCGTGTTGTCCGAAAAGCTGTTGTCATTTATTTTTCCGTTGAGAATGCTTCTCGGAGCATACCCGTTTGAATACTGATATTCCAAAATCCGCTCAAGCCGTTCGAGCGCAAGTTTCGGGTTAACACACGCAAGGCAGTCAATGTCACTCAGAATATCACGGTATCCGTCTGAACGCACCCTCGCCCAATTTGACCCCATGACGCTTTGGTGCTTGAGCCACGGGAACATTTCATTCAGTTTTTCATCAGGAGTGATTATGCTGACCCCCTCTGCCTGCTCTCTGAAGCTTTTTCTCACTTCGGCAAGACATTTCCCGCATTTTTCCGCCGTATCAAATCTGCTTCTCACCTCCGCAATATGCTCCGCCGAAAACGCAACGCCGCACATGAATATAACCGTTTTGTTTTCGCCCGGCTTTAAAGTCAGGTTTTTCTGAAGTGCCGCCGCAAGCTTTTCACCCGTACCGTCCGTGTTTGTGCACCCTCCGCGTCTTTGCGCCTTGGGATATGCCAATGAACCGTATGGACCTATAAATGCGTTTTCTGTCGCGTCATAGCCGTCAGCCTCGCAATTCATCACTGTGTATACAAAATGTTTCTTATATTTCTCGCCTTCAAAATTCTTGTTTCCCTTGCAGATTATTCCGCAAAGCTCTTTGTCATAATATGCATGGCTTGTGTTATATCCCTGCGGTGTGTATGCTCCGTCACAATTATGTCCGTTGTAGGAAAAAAGACTGAGCTTCATATCCCTGTCACCCGTATTTTTCAGCTGCACGACCCATATTTCGCAAGTCTCTCCGTCAGGAACAAAAAAGCAAACCTCACTTTCGATACCGTTCTTTTTTGTCCTTATTTTTGTATACCCGTGTCCGTGTATACAGGAATATCCGTCAAGCTGTTCTTCAACAGGAAGTCCCGTAATTCCCCAGTGTTCTCCGCTGCTTTCAAGATACATCATTCGGGATGAAAGGCTGAATATTCTGTTTGCAAGCCTGTCCTCGACAAACGCCTGTCCTGCCCCTGTCTGTGAAACAAAGGTGATGTATCTGTCGTTCCAAAGATAGTTATACCAATTTCTCGGAATATCTCTTTCTGTGATTTCAAACTCATTTGCACCTCTGATAAAATCTCCGTATTGTCTGCTCATTTTTAACCCTCCCGCGGATATTCAACAGTTGTTTCAATGTGATTCACTCCGCATTTAATATCATATTTCACCGCTTTTATCTTTGCATTGCCGAAAACAAGATTTGTGTTCGGAACACAGTCAATGACCGTCTCTTCGCCGCCCGTGACCGTTCCCCCGTCACCGTTTGACGCAAAGGAACAGTCATATGCCGTGCATTCCTCATCTGAGGTCACTGTATGCCGTCTGACATGACCTGATTCTGTCGGTGTGAGCAGTGTTTCAACAACCACACCCCCGAACGGACTCCACCTTGACCAAATGCTGCCGTCATCGCGCACCTCCGCCGCAATGCATTTTCTGCGGACAAAGCACATTCCGTCCTTCACAAACACAAGCATACTGTCACTGCCGGCACCTTCAAGTTTTGCATAGGTTCTCGGAACACAGAACGCATATTTTGAGCTGTAGGCAAACTTTGAATATTTTTCGGCAACATGCATTGTGTTCCATTCAACCCACTGCCCCGATGTGAGCGCAACGGCATATCCGTTCATTCTCTGAATCACCGTTTTTGCACTTTTAACCGTGTGAAGCGGCTCAAGCTCAGGCAAAGGACAGGGCTGTGCTTTAAAAAACTCGTGCTCATCATCGAGAGCAAGAATCAAAAATATCTTCAGTGCCCAGTATGGCGAACCGAACGCATTATATTCCTCCGACATATTCAGATTCGGATAAGCATAACCGATTGAAAGCACTCCGCCGTTGTCAAAAATCGGCTGTTTCAGCCAATATTCCATGTGGCGGACAATAATTCCTTTCATAACACCGAGCGAAAACGGCTCAATCCCCGCAAAAACGCAGGCACTCCAGAAGCACGCCTGTGCGAACCGATATGTGAGCGAACGTCCGAACGCAATTGCCGAACCGTCCTCCGAAAACCAATATATGAAATCCTTTGCAAAAAGCATTGCCCGTTCCTTGAAAATGCGGCTGCGCGCGGGGTCGTCCTTTTCCATTACCTTTGCGTAAATCAGGGAATAAAAGTGTATCGCAAAACCGATGTAGTAATCCGTCTGCTCTGTGGCACCGTCGGAATACCACCCGTCTCCCTTGTAATACTTTTCAACACGCGACAACGCATTTTCAATTTTTCCGCGGTCATACCTTTCCCCCACATTCTTCAAGCCGAGATTGACCAGAACCGAAAAAAAGTTCCAGTTATTGTCGGGACACCCGACCTCATTCACGCGCCAAAGCCACCGCACAAAACGCTCCCTTTGCACGGTATTCAGCGGCTCCCACACCTTTTCGGGGGCAAGAATGAGCGCAAGTCCCAAGGGTGCAGCCTCAACAAGCCTCTGCTCATGCGGACCGATTTCTCCCCAGTATTCTTCATGCTCGGGATTTGTTCCGTTTATAATTCCCTCGAGGTATATCCTGTCAAAGCCCTCAATGCTGCCTCCTCCGCCCCAAAGCGGAGCAAGTCCCCACAAGGGTCTTGCAAAAGCTTCAAGCAAAGCCACCTGTTCGCTGTATTTTGCGCTTGTGCTGCCGCATTTCACTCCTGCGCAGCCCTTTGTGCAGAAGCCTTTTAACGGCATAATAATATCCGACAGACAGTTTATGAAATCTTCTTTTGTGTTAAGCATTTTCTTCTTTCCTTTCTCTGACCGCTGCAAGAACGCCTGCCAGTGCGTCTCCCATCTGCTTATATCCCGAGCGGTTGGGGTGCACCCAATTTGTCTGATGAACATATGTTTTTTCGGAATATATGTTTGCATTGTATGTCCCTGAAGCATAACCTGCCTCCGGATCAATTGCGCCCAGCATTGAGCAGACATATATTCCCTCTCCGCTCCGTCCGTCAAATTCGTCAAGCAGCGCACGCGCGGCAAGCTTTATAATATATTCATACCGCTTCGCGCTTCCGCGGCAGCCGAGCTGCATTCCCCATGCAAACTGCTCCGAGCCTGTCACGGGAAGATTCACAGCAACCGCACACGCGGGGCATACACTCCTGACCGCCGCAACAATTTTTTTCATGTTTTCTATGTATTCTCCGACCTCCCGTTCCGCATTCTCATACGCCGTCAGCTGAAATTCGTTGGCACCGAAAAGCAGCGAAACAACATCCGGAACAGGTATGCCGTATCTCCTGAGATATTTTTCAAAGCTGAACTCAAAGCACGGTTTTTCCTCTGCCGTCACATATTTTCCATTCTCAAACCTCAGCAGTCTTTCGCCGTCATAAACATACATTCCGTCTTTGATTTCTTCACTTGCAAAGCCCGTGTAGGTATATCCGTTTCTCGTTTCCTCTGCCGCAAGTCTGCCGCAGAAGGTCTTGTCGCCGAAATATTCTTCTGCCTCACAGCTTTTTGGAAAAAGGAACGGTGAGACTCCCTTGCCCGTATCGGTGCTGCTTTGCAGATACTCACCGCAGCACCAGCCGCCGCGTCCCTCATGAAAAACAGACCGCTTCACCTGTCTTGTTCCTATTGTTCTTATGTTTTTCGCCTTTGCCGCAGCCTGTTCCACATATTCCTCCCCGAACGTCATGCTGTCGCCGATACAAAGCAGCTTCAGCTCCGCGCCTCTTTTCTTTTCGAGAAATCTGACCGTCGTTTTGCCCTGTGCAACGCATTTGCCGTAGGGCGCACAGACGGAAATTTTCAGTTCAAATTCATTTACGCCGTCGGGAAAACTGTCAATTCTCCAGCAATTCCCCAGATTTTTCCCGTAATCACATTCAACCAAAACATCATACTCTTCCGAATATGGATATATTATATTCTTAAAGTAGACGGAATGCTCCTCTTTGTCTGTGCATATGTCACAGCTTTGCACATCTTTGAGAAAAAAAGTTGTTTCGGGCAGTAAAATCATAACCTTTTCCACAATTCTCAACCCCTTTGATTTTTATGCTTTTTTATAAAGTCCATGTATATCCGCCAGTCACGCACACTCATAAAATGAGTTCCCGTTCGGCAGTAAAACCCGATTTTTCCGTCTGTCAGATTTGTGCATTCATTCGGCTTTGTGCCGTCCGTCAAAAACCCGTCCGCGCCGTGAAGCCGCCACACCTCATCTGCCGCCATGCATGTCAGATACTGATAGTCCGTATCCGCCCACGTGTCAAGTTCTGCCGTACCCACACATGCCGCACGCGGCGCAATGAGTGCAAGCAAAAAATGCTGATCAAACGGCATTTCGCTCTCGCGGTTTGCATATTTTCCGAAATTTCCGCAAAACCAGAACGGAAAACGCTTTGTTATGAAGGCAATGTCCTCGCCTCCCTTGCCCCGTGAAATCGCAGCACCGCAGCAGCCCGAATCATTTATGCACGAAAACGCAAATCTCTCGTCAAATGCCGCTGTCAGCATTGCCGTCTTTCCGAGCCTTGAATGACCCATAACCGCAACATTTTGTTTGTCGGCAAAATCAAGCGTCAGGATATAGTCCATGACGCGCTGTGCCATATATGACCACAAAACAAGCTTTCCGAAAGTTTGCGGCGTTCTGTCTCCGCTTTTGCAAAGCACCTCCGCAAGCCCGTCCCACTCTGCGGAATCAGAGCTGACGTCCTTGTAGCAAAAGCTTGCAACCCCGAATCCTTTTTCAATTATTTCTTCAACATAAAAATATTTGTCCGGAATGTCGGGTCTGAAATTCACAAAAACAATGAAAGGAATTTTTTCTGCGGCAAACTGCGGATAGAGCAGATTCACAGGTACACAGTGCCGTCTTCCGTCATTTTCAAATTCAAAGCTGAGCGTTTCATGCACGGTGTTTCCCGAAAACGCCCGTTCCTCCTTCTTTTCGCTTTTTATTTCCGGCTGAACTGTCTGCGGAAAATATCCGTATTCCTCACGCTGAAGCAGCTCCTTGATTTCTTCGCGGCGTGTCTTCCACTCCCCGCACGTCTGCACCGCACCGCCGCGGTCATTCAGAAAAAGCTTCGGCAAATCAAGATTTTCAAGCAGTTTTCTCATCACAATCTCTCCCTTTAAACAATTAATACGGCACGGAATCCAAACTCGCCGACCCTGCTGCCGGTTTGCAGGATTTTCCGTTGTATGCATCAAATATATGCAGCGTTTCTCACTGCTGCAGCAGTGTTAATGCCATGAAACAAACAGACGCTTTATCAGTTCTATGACAGAAAGCCATTCCGCCATGTCAGGGCAATGCTCCGGATAAAACGAAAATCCTTATTTAAACTTCATTCTCCGTTTTCCCCATGTTTTTTTCTGCGTCAAGCGGTATTGCCATGTTCCATGTCCTTGTGCAGTTCAAAAATCCCATGCCGTCTTTTCCGTCCGAAACCGCAAAATATGCGCAAACAGGTCTGCCGTCCTCAAAAAGAATGAACGGACGCTCCATATTCCCGAGATTAATCCGCCTGCCGCTCTCCGTCAGGACGTTTCGGGAATAGAAAACGCAGTTTTCTTTGAAGCTCCAATCCTTGCCGTCCGCGGAAAAGGCATAGATGCCTCCGTATTTTTCTCCGCAGATTTCTCCCGTCATGTCCTTTGCAATCATGTGATAGCCGCCGTCAAACCACAAAAAAGGATCTTCAATTTCAAGCCTCGAAGCCTTCCAGACAGTGTTGTCATCATCGCGCCGAAACGGCGACCGCACACTGTCTGCCTCTGCACGAAGCAGTGTCATGCCGCCGTAGCGGTATGGATTCACCTCCGGAGGAACATATGCTCTGCCCTTATATATCATCATAACCGAGCCGTCGTCCTTAATACACGGCGCAGGATTTGTTGTGAGGTAGCTGTCCGCCATGCCCTGCCTTGTCGGAAGGCACGGCGCGTCCTGACGTTCCCAGGGTCCGTAAACGCTCCTGCTGAATGCCGTTCCGATTCTTTTTCCCGCTCTCGCCTCAATGACACATTTGTTGCCGAGCGTTGCGTCGGACGGCAATACCTCGCCGTGATATGTTGTTCCCGTATAAAACAGGCAATATCCATTGTCTGTTTTGACAATGTGCGGATTATGTGCCATTCTGCCGTCCCAGAACTCCGCGCCTCTTTCGGAAATAACCGTGTCGCAGTATTTAAACGGTCCGGCATATGTATCAGACACAGCATGAACAATCTCCGACTTCAGAAGCCAACCCGGGTGCATTGGATATTCACGGCTCCAGCGTGACGCAAACATGTGATACCGTCCGTCCTCACCTTTCACAACGCTGCCGCACCAGACCCAATAACCTTCCATTTCAAAGCCGCCGTTCTCAGGCACGGGCAGCATAATATCACTTAGCTTTTCAAACATTACAATCTCCCCTATATAAACGGTCTGCGGTCAAGCACAAGCCTGAGCGGCTTATCCGTTTTCAGCTCACCCGGAAGTGCCGTCTGAAGCTCTGCCAGGGCGCACACCGTTCCGAACAGCATGTGCAGATCATTGAACCCGTCATGCGTTTTATAATCAATAGAATACAGCCAATCGGTATAGTCCGCTGCAAAGCTGTGCAGTGTCTGCATTATATCGCTGCGCCTGTAGCCGCTTTGCCTTAATGCACGCGTCAGGCAGTATGCCCAGTCAACCTCCAGAAATCCGATATACTGTCCGAACTTGTCACTGTCATAGCCGCAGCGTTTGCTTCCGATTTTGTGTCCGCTGTACAAATCAAGACAGGTGTCGATTATTTTCTCGGGATATGCGATTTTTTGTTTTGCATACTCAATGTTGAACAGATAGTGAAAGCCGCCGCCCATATATTCAAACATTTCTGCATCACCGCTGAGAATTTCTCCCTTCTTCCAAAAGCCGCATTCGGGGTCGGCGTTCTCCCAAAGCCACTTAAAATATGACTCCTCCCACTCTGCACCGACCGAATCGGTCAGCTTGAGTGCCGCATATATTCCTGCACCTTGGTGAGCCTGCGGCCACGGCGTGTTCTTCCAGTCAAGTCCGTCAAGCAGGTCACGCAAGCCGTTCACGCTTGCATATTTCATCAGTGCCTTCAAAGGATAAAGCGGCTTTTGGTCAAACAGCTCCAGTGCCGCAATGCAGTGTGCCGTTGTGTGAATCGGGTGATGTGTGTCCTCCCTGAAAAGTCCGCTTTCCCTGTCCTGCATTGCCTGAAGAGTCTCATAATGCGCTCTGCGGCTCTCCTCATTTTTCGGAAATTTATTTATGCTGTAGAGAATGTTCACCGCATCAGCACAGCCATATTCGTTCAATCCCATTTTCCTGTCACATTTTTCATTCTGCCACAGATACCGCGAATATTCACCCTCGGCGGCAAGTCTGTGACTTTGAACAGTCTCATATATCCTGTCTGTCAATTCCTGAAGCTTTATCATTGTCAATCCTCCCTGTAAATAAACACATTTCTCACCTTGCCCCAGTTTTTCTGAAGCACAACACTGTCACCCTCATGAATCTCCGATGCCGATATTTTCCTCAGAGTGCTTCTGTCCGGATTAATCAGATAGTATGCAACGTTCGTATGAACATAATGCGGACGAACCTCTCCCGATATGTCAACCATGAGAATGTCGTCATGCTTTGCGTTCAGCTTTCCGTATGTCATGCTGAGTGCCCAGTGTCCGCTGCCCCAGTTCACTGTTTTTCCCGTGCCGTTTTGTATTCGCGGCTCACGCGGATCGCCCGGACGGAATATAACCCTGAAATCCGTTATTTTCCCTGCTGCCTGACGTGCCTCGATTATATCGCCGGACACAAGATCGCCGAGTCTCACTCCGTCATACCACATTCCCTCGGAATATGCCTCTATGCTCAAATCATCAGCAGAAACATCTGTCATTGCGCCGTTCTGCCACCCGCTGACCGTGCATTGAATATCACCGTCCGCATTCGCTGACATTCCGACGGTGTCAACGACAATCCAGTTCTGATATGCCGAAAACGCCGATGTATTATCCGACATCATGACCGCCGCCTGTGCTTTGTAGTATTTGTCAATCGAATACAGTGTGCAAGCCTCGTTTGTCTGAACGCTGTTGCCGCGGTAATCCATTTTTCTTATCACATAATAACTGTCGTCGCTGTCCTTGTCCTTCGGTACGGCAAAAACGGGAATCCCCGTGCATAAATATTTGTGTGCAAGGACTCCGTAATAATAGTTCGAGTTTGTCGGCGCGGTGAAATCCTCCGTCAGCGGATATTCAATTTTCCCGATTTCTCCCGTTGTATTGTAATACGGCAGCCACAGCTCTTTCACCTCGTCCTTTCCGTTCGTCTCATACCGAATCAGCGTCCGATAATCGGCAGAGCTTCCGCGTATTGCGTTCACCGCCTCGGAATGTGTCATAACAGCACCTTCCGTGTCTCCGCCCGTATGGATTACCGGTTTTTTGACAAGTCCGAACAGCTTCATTTCACCGTCCTCAGTGAAAATTTTGAGCGTTGCCGTGCTTCCGTCGATTTTTTCCTCCGAGCCTGCCTTGATGAGATAGCCGAAGCTGTATCCGCGGCTGTAATCAACATCGGCAACAAGTCCTGCTCCGTCTATTATGAACGTATATTCTTTCCCCGCCTGAGGCTGTTCAATTTCATAATAATTCTTCTGCGCCTCCAGTAAAAGCGGCGATACGCGGTATTCCGTGCCGTCAATGCGATATATGTTCCCCTTCTTTATGCTCTCCAGCTTTCCCGTCACCCTTTGCATATCAAGCCTTGCTTTCGTATACGTCACAGCTGCGCCCGATATATTCTCCGCAATCGAAATAATTCCGTTCGTCTGTATGTCCTCCGCAGACACCGCCGCACCGTTTTTGGTCAGTATGACATGTGTTTTCGGATCATCTGGCATGGTCTCAAAAAACCGCTTTCCGCCATATTCCATGTCATATTTAAACCTGACTGTTCCGTCCGCTCCTGCCTCGGCAATCGGATATGACAGATATTTCTCAATCATAACGACATCATATCCGCCCGAGCCGTCATTGTCAATGATTGTCAGGCTGCTGCCATCGGTGTAGTATCTGTCTGCAAGCCCTTTCTCGTATGTTCCGACAAAAACCCCGTTATAAAGCAGCCTTGCCCGACTGCTGATTGTATAGGTTATGCGTTTTTCATCATCAAATTCAATTGACCCCGTGCGCATTTCAACCTCTTCAGCACAAGAAAAACTCTGAACCTTGTTTTTGTCTGTCAGCTCCGCCAAAATCACGGTGTTTTCTTCGGTTTCAACAAAGAAGTTCACCTCTCTGCCAATCACCTGCTCCCGGATTGCGTCCGCGCTGCACTTATATGAAATGTCATCAATGCAGATTTCGTCCTCCTCAATCCTGTTTGACGGATAGAGACTCTCACCGTATATACTCGTGACAATTCCGCGTTTCAAAACAATTCCGTATCTCAGTTCCAGCAGTGAACCTCTGCTGCTTCTCTGCCAGCTTTCATGATAGCCCGTCACGTAATAATCAGGTTCGGCAAGCTCCGTGCTTACGGTGTTATAAAGAATCTGTGCAAACTCGCCCTGTGTGATTTTCTCACCGTCACGGAACGTGATGTTCCTCAAAATTCCGTTGCGGCGCGCCGCATTCAGTCCGTCATTGAAGCTTGTTCCCCGCCTTATGTGTCCCGATATTCTGCCTGCCGCATAGATTGCATCATTTTGTGTCGGCTTGCTGAGATTCGTGCCCGCGGCAATGATTCCAAGCTCCTCCAAGCCTTTCTGAACCGTTTCCCCGTCCGCCGTATCCCCGAAAACAATCGTACCGAACCCCTTCAAAAATGCTGTTTTGTCTGTCGGCTCTGTGCGGTTCAGGCTTTCCGTATCCAGAACTCCGATATAATCCAGCAGTCTTTGGATTATGTCATATTCCTTTGCCGTGCCTCCGCTCAGAAATATATCCTCAACACGTTTATCCTCCTGCCACAAATCATCCGGAACCGCAGCTGCGTTCACAAAAAGGGTTGCTGCCGCAAGTATTGCCGCAATAAGCTTTTTCATATTATGCATTCCCTCCTATTCCTGTTTTGCCGTCTGTTCCGCTGCGCGGCTGATGATTCTGTCGGTCAGTGCCGCAGCCTCCGCACGGCTGAGACTGCTCACGGGGTTGAACCGTCCGCTCTCATCGCCTGTGAACAAGCCGCTCGCCTTTGCCGCCGCAACATAGCCCTTTGCCCAATCTGAAACACTCGAAAAATCAACAAACAAATCATCTCCGAAATCGTTCTCAGCCGAAATTTTCAGAATGTTCACAATGAGCTTTGCAGCCTCCTCGCGCGAAATGACATCGTTCGGTCTGAAGCTTATGTCCTCCGAAATCATTTTCAAAGCCAGTGCACGGCTCACATATTCCGCAAACCAGTCATCAGGGGCAACATCGTCAAAGCAAAGTTCCGCGCCGTCACCCTCCGTTTTTGTTCCTCTCATGATGAGCGCAAGAAATTCGGCTCTTGATATGCTGTCCTCGGGTCTGAACCGTGAATCCTTTGAAATCACGCCCTGCTCCGCAAGCTTTTCGATAATATCCTTCGCCCAGTGACCTTCAATGTCTGAAAATCCGTCCTTTTTCACGTCATTTCCGATTTTATCCTCATCGGGGTCGGGCTGTTCCTCTGCGGCAGAACCGCTGTTCTTTCCGGATAGGGCAAATCCGCCCCCTCCGCCTCCTCCTCCGCCGGAGAATCCGCCGCCTCCCGATTCGGAAGCCGCAACCGTCACATATGCGCTCGCCGCGGTGTTTCCGTTTGTCGGAATCTGTTCACTGCCCGCCGTCACCTCAACGCATATGCGCTTTCCAGCCGTGCTCTGCGGAAGAGTTATTGTTCTTCCGCTTCCGATGACCGCACCGTCCGAATCCTTCCAGACAATCAGGCTTTCTCCCTCGGGGTCGCCGTTTATGTCATAATATTTATAAACTGCCGTCACACTCGCACCTGCCCTGACCGTCCCCGATATTGAAACCTCGGAAACCTGCGGGGCGGACGGCATAAGATAACGCTGTGATGTGACAGTTTCTCCCTGTGTCGGATTAACCTCGTTTTTCGGAGTTACAGTGAAATATACATACTTTCCGAACAGGCTCTCCTCAACCGTCACGGAAAAGCCGTTTTCACCGTCGCTTGAAATTTCCGAACCGGCAGATGCCGCATCGGCTGCCGCATACCAGTGAATTTCTGTTCCCGATTCGGCATCTCCGTTTTCATCGTGATAGGTGTATGCAGGAGTCAGAACCTCACCTGCCTTCAGCTTTCCCGAAACCGAAAGGCTCACCGCCGCCGGCGCAAACGGTGCCGCGAACGGTTCGCTGAATGTCTCGTCGCCGACAGCGTTTTCAGCCTCCGAATCCGACATCGGAATGACCGAAAACACGATATGACGGTTCAGATCATCGCTTGTAATCGTGTAGGAATAGCCCTCTCCGATTTTCACAAGACCGTTTTCTGTTTTCCTGTACCACGAAAGAACGCTTGCGCTCTCGCGGTCCGATGAGTTTTCGTCCGAAAATTCATACATGCCTTCAATGACTGCGCCAATCTCGGATTCGCCCGTAATTGTCAGGTTTGACGCAACAGGCTTGATGTCTTCAACAACCCTGAACGCAATTTCTCTTGTTTCCGCGCCTGCCGTCAGCACTGCCGCATATTCTCCCGTGTTTCGCAGAACATATCCGTTTTCGGCTTCGGCAAAATCATCGTTTCCCCTCTTTATCATGAGCGTGCATTCCACACCTGCCGTCTCCGTATATCTGACAGTATAGCCCTTTCCGTAAACACCGCCATCGGTTATGTTAATCCTTGGAGTTTCCGACGTGCGGAACTCAAGCTCACCCGAAACGAAATCGCCCTTGAAGTCTGAAATTCCGTCGGGAACAACTCTGACCGACGCACCGCGTTTAAGCTCCGCGGACGGCTTAACCGTCACAGTGAACCCGTCTATCAGCACACTGCAATCCTTCAGCACGCCGTTCTCATACAGCTTGCAGCTGCCGCCCGCTGAGAGCATATAATCATATGTCATTCTGATCTCATCAATCTCGTGTGTGAAAGCCGTTGCGCCGTTTTCGGGCTTTGAGGACACGCACACCGCCTTTTCAGCCGTCATATAGCCGTTTGATGTGCATATTCCGCGCAAATCCGCAATCAGTCCGTCTCGCACCGAATCCCCGTCATAGTATCCGAGATATTCAAATGCCTGTCTGACCTCGCTCTCCGACGCCTCGGGGTTCTGCGACACCGCCGTGACAAAATCGTTCATTGCCCTGTTGAAATATGAAACCGACACACCGCAGAATCTGCTTGACGAATAGTCATTCTGACACGGCGAATAGCCTATATACGGTATTTTTACACTACTCAGCTCCGCCGTATATTCAATATCCCATGTTTCCTTTTCCGCACCGCCGTTCGGATATAGCTTCATTCTGATTGTGTCCGCGCCGTCCGAACGCGTCTCAATTTCCATCACGCAGTCCATGAATCCCGGTGCCTTCGCATTTATATCGGCATTGCCGAGCACAACCTTGCCGTCAACGCAAATCTGCGGCACCATATATGTCAGGCTGCTGTCCAGCTTATATCCCATATAAAGCTTGTCACTGCCGAGCATAAATCTGAGATCCGCTGCCGTCTTGTGGCTGTCCGATGTTCCAACCGCCGCTGCGGTTATTTTAAATGTATAAACGCCGTCCCTTGCAAGATTTACGGGTGTTTCAAGAGCTCTGTAGATCGGCGTGGGCGACGGATTTGAAATTGTTATCCTGTTTGAATATATCTGATACACAAAATCATCTGCCGACGGCACCTTGTAGGAATCGGGGCTGAGCGACCAGTTGAAGCTGAAGCCCGTGCCTGCCGACCTGCCCTGATAGTCATATTCCGACATTTTGATTTGTTCCCAGTTTTTGCTTGTTCCCCAGTAATATGAAAAACCGTCCGCCGCGATTGTCTCTCTTAAAACCGTTCCGCTGTCCGTTTCAGCCTTTTTATCCGTCACGACAATCCTGTTGCTCTCAACACTTTCGCCCGCATACGGAGGCTCCGTGCTTTTCGGAGTCACAACCGCGACAACCGTGCTGCCCTTTGCAATGTTTTCAAGCGTCAGCTCCCTGCCTGTGCCCAAAACCTTGCCTGTCACGGCATTCTTCCATTCAATGACAGTCTCGCCCTCGGGGTCGCCGTTCTCGTCCATATATGTATATGCTGCCTCCAGTCTTCCGCCGATGACTCCGCTGCCCGAAATCATGACACCCTGTGCCTGCGGTGCCATCGGCATTGCGAACCGCTCCGACACTGCTTCTTCGCCCTCTTCGGGATATGCAACGCTGATTGGTTTCACTGTGAAATATACATATTTCCCGAACAAATCCTCCGTGACCGTGAATTTATTGTCCGCGGTCAGCCTGTCCGTTATCTCAGCGCCCTCCGACACCCTGTCGTCAGCCGCAAAAAGCCTGATTATGCTTTCTCCCTCGTCATCGCTGTTGTCATCATAGAACACATAGCTCACCCGGAGAACATTCCCTGCTTTTATGCTTCCCTCAATCGTGAGCGACCTCGCCTCGGGTGCTGACGCCAAGGTCACCTCAATTCCAAACTCGCGGCTTTCGGTCAGTTCCCCTCTTTGCGCCGTGAGCCTCACAACATAATTTCCGACCTCCATGAGTCTGTGTCCGTTTTCAATCGGCTCACCGTCAAGCTCAGCCGAATATACATCACCCTCGGTCTCCGTCCAGCGGATATAGAAGCCCTGCCCGTATTTTCCGCCGTCCGCAATGTTTATCTGCGGAAAGAATGAGGTTGTAAACTCAATGCCCTCGGTCACCGCGTCGCCCTTATAGTCGGTCATGCCGTGCGGAGTGACACGAACGGTTTTTCCCTCGCCGACCTCCTCCGAAAGGGTGATTTCAAATTTATTTTCATTCTGACTGACCTGTCCTTCCGCGGCTTCTCCGTCAATTGTGACGTCAAAATCCGCACCGTCCTCAATCAGATAATCATATTCAATTTTAATTGTCCGCGCGTCCGCCGCGGAAACTGTTTCGCCGTTATTCGGCTCTGAAGCCGCAACAGACGCATAACGCGCACTGTCCGCTCCCGTCTCTGCGCACTTTTCATTCAGTGCGGCAATATATGCGTCCTTTTCCGCACCGTTCGGATATTTTGCAAGCTTTGCATATGCAAACCTCAGCTCCTCCTCTGTCGGTGCAGCCTTCTCCGCAATTTCGCGTATTCTGTTCTCCAGTGTCTGATTCTCATATTCAAATTTAACTGCCGTGAACCTCGATGATGAGCTGCCGCTCTGACACGGCGAATAGCCCAGCCAGGCAATCTGACGTCCCGAAAGCTCGGCAGACGTTTCAATGTCCCAGTCCTCGGGTTCGCTCTCATCAATGGGGTACGCTTTGAGGCGCACCGCGTCCTCCCGTTCATCGTTAATTTCCATTTCAAGCTTAATGGTATAGTATTTGTTCATCTCCATGTCCGCCGCACCGCACAGAACATCTCCGCCTGCCGAAAGCTGCGGCATGATTGCACTCAGGTCATCGTTATATTTCATTCCGAAAAACAAATCCTCCGAGCCTGCGCGGAAGCGGAAATCAAGAGCTTCTTTTGCAGCATCGTTTGCAGGTCTTGCCTGAACCGAATAGGTTAAAATGTATGTTCCCTCCGAAAGGGAAACAGGCTCGGAAAGTGCGCGGAATATCGGCGCGCTGTCATATTTTGATATTGTTTTTCGTCCCGCAATAATCTGATATGCTTCCCTCGACGGCACCTCATAGCTGTTCTCCGATGCTGACCAATTGAATTTGAAGCCCACACCCGTGACTTCACCGCCGTAATCATATTCCGAGATATTCTTCTGTGACCAGTTTGCGGTTTGTCCCCAGTCATATGAAAAGCTGTCCTCCGCAATCAGTCTGCCAAACTCGGGGAAATCGCTTTCAGCCGCCGCAGGTAAAGAAAGCGTCAAAAGCTGTGTCAATGCCACAAAAAACGCCAAGCCTTTTTTCATTTCCGTTTCACACCTTCCTCAATTTTATTTTTGAACCAACAATCTCTCACTGTTATCCCTCATGATTTCACTTCGAAAAGTGCAGGAAGCCTTGCCCGCACATGCATTTTTGCGCGGGCAATCTTCCTGTTTTCTTTGCAGAACCGTCTCACTGTGCGCTGTATGCACTGTTAGGCAGAACCACCTCATTCTCATATGCCGTCATGCCGTTTCCGAAAAAGCTGTAGAGCTTCACCTGAACACGGCTCATGTCCAGATTTTCAGGAAGCAGTTTTGTTGCATTATAAAATCCAACATAATGCAGCCCTGAGGTTGAATTTGCCGACACAGAGGAAGGAGAATATATGCACTCTGCAAGCTTTCCGTCAACATACAGTGCCATCACTCTTTTCACCGCTTGAGCCTCGCCTGTTGTGTTTTCATATCTGTATACGCACCTGACTGCGCCTCCCGCGCTGTTTTTTATGTCATTTAACCTGCTTGCTGCCGAACCGCTGTCCAATGTATAATCCACAATTCTGACTGCACCGTGTTTTTCGGCTGCCAGACGCTTTAAATAATCCTTTGCACAGCTGTCCGCAATTCCCGACATTGCATCGGTTGCTTTTTTATATCCGTCCGCAGTGTCAATTGCGTCTTTTGCGCTTTGAAGCTCTGCATAGTTGCCAAGCTCGGAATTGAACATATCAACCTCAACCGACACAATTCCGCATGTTGCATATTGCCCGTTTGTGATTTCAATGCTGCCCGCACTGCCGTCAAGTGCCGCTTCATAGAGAATGTAGTCCGCGGTGCTTGGCGCAATTCCGCATTCCGAAACGGCGAAATTGATTTTGTCTTTCTCCGTTTCAGATGTTATGATGTGAAGATAATAGTCATAACACTTGGTCAGGTCAAGCGTCTGTGTTTGCGTTGTCATTGCTCCGCTGCCAACCGTAATTGTCGGGTTATGACTTGTGCCGTTTGAATCAGCCTTGCTGCCGAATGCAATTTTGTCGCCAAGCTTTATCTGAAGATTGTGCGCTTTTTTTCCGTTTTCGGAAGTTGCAACGTTTGCAGCAGTAACCTTTACGAAATATTCTCCCTCTGATGAAAAATCTATCTCTCCCTGTATGCTTCTTTTGAGCGGATTGTCATAGCACTGTGCCGTTCTGAGGTAATTTCTTCTCCAGCTTGTTGAATTCATCACATATGCTCCGTCGGCAAAATTCCAGCCGTCAAGAAAGCCTGTTCCGAGGCTTGCTGTCGGTGCAGCGGTTGACACAGCATAATCGTCAAAGCTGTCTTTTGCAGCAGCAACGGGAACAATTGCCGTCTTTGTTCCGATTGAAATGTTCTTCATTCTTGCTGTCTGCTGTGAAAACAATCCAAGATAATCAATGCTGCCCGACAACTCAATGTCACTGACGGAAACGCTTGCCTGCTCCGTGCCGGACGCTGCTGTCAGGGTTGCTTTTGTCTTGCCGCTTTTTTTGTCGAGCTCAAGCTTTAATGTATATGTTACAAATGCAGCATTCCATTTTCCTTCTGTGCTGATTGCTTGGGTTGAAAAAGTCCGGCTCTCGCCAATCTTTATATATGGCTTTGTGTAAGTGTAGCTGCTTGTATCTGTCGGTGCGGTGTTGCCTGTTGAATCGCACCAGACATAGCCGGCTGCAATTTTGCCCGATACATCAGCTTCCGCATTTGAGTTGACTCTGTTTGCAGGTGTGGTCGTTCCGTCGGATACGTCAAACTTAACCTGCACTTCGTTCACATTTTCAAGCGAAACAGGTGCCGCCAACGCTCTGTATATGTTCCGATAACCCTCATCACCCTGTATTTTTATTGCAGGTACACTTGAGACAATGCGGCATGCAACACGTGCATCACCGTTGCTCTTCGTATCGTCAACCGCAGTGTATTGCTCCTTTTCCTTTGACCAGTCCCACTTCCAGCCTGTGCCGACATTGGTTTTTCCTGTCGTCAAAGCCGCCTTGAGCGTCACCTTATCATCGCTGCTGCCTGCATTCCCGTAGTCCGCTGTTGAGATTTCGTCCTTTGCAGCAACGGTATATTCTCCGGGAAGAATAACCGCCGAGACTGAGACTGCCATGCATGACAAAGCCATGCACAGCACCAGCAATACCGATAATATTTTCTTTACCATTTTTACCTCTCCTTTATTTTACATATTGGAAAGCCGTCTTTCCAGCTCTGCAAGCAGTTCTGTGTCGCCTTCCCCTATTTTATTTTTTTCACCTATAACAATCACTCCGCCGTCAAAGGCTTTCACCTCAACACCAAGCTTTGAGCCGATATATCCCGACCTGACAAAGGTCAAATCATTCCGAACCTCACAAACCGAGCCGTCAACCTTCTCTGCACCCGTTCCGCAGTCAAGCATGACCTCGTCCGTCTCTGCGTTATATGTCACGCTGTTTCCGAGTGTCTCCGCAATATATCTGAGCGGAAGATACAGCTCTCCGTCCTTTTCAAACGGCACTGCATTCGGGTTGCTGCTGATTGCCTCACCCGTGAATCCGCGGTATGCCTTGGGTGAACCGAGCAGAAATGCCATACTGTCCTTCATATACACCTTCAGCTTGCCCGTATACATTCCCATTTTGGAATAGTCGGGTGCGTCAAATTCGGGAAGTTTTTTGAATATCTGAGAATCCTCCTTCAGCATATAGTTTCCCGAGCTCATGTCCGCAAAGCCCGGGTCGCCGCTGAACGAAAGACTTTTTCCGAGACTGTTGTCGGCATAAAGCTTATCAACAGTGAGACGGTCGCCCACCGTCACGCTGATGTCCTCCTTGCACGAAACAATCACATTGTTCTTTGCAACGTTATATTTCGGGAATTGCCACTCGTCCTCCAGAAGATTTGAGAAATTCTCATACTTTTTATATGCAGGGTTCGTCAGAAACTTCTCAAACGTGAAGCCTGCAAGGCTGTATTTGTCACTTGCGGAGGAATATGACGCCATTGCATGAACGCGAACCATTTTGTCGCAGTTCACCGCAATGTTGTTTGTCACCTTATGGTCTCTGCCGCCGTTAATCAGAACCGCCATTCCGCCGATGTTGACAAACAGGTTTTTGTCAACAATGTGGTTGTCCTTCAGGTCGTCCGCATAAACCGCCGCAATTCCGACACCTCCCGAGCCTGTTGACTTCATATCGTGAAAATAGTTGTTTCTGATGACGATGTTACGCTTCTCCTTGTTATATCCCGAATATATTACGCCCGAGTCATCAGCGGTCGTCAGCAAATCAAAAAACTCATTGTTTTCGATTGTATTCTCCGCCGTGACCGTCATGCCCATGTGCGTTCCGCCGTGAATCTTGCAGTTGATCACTCTTGTTCCGTAGCCTGCGCCGACAGCCGCGGCATAGGTTTTTGCAATACGCGAGAAATTGTTTATCTCACAGTTTTCAACCGTATTTGTGACCGGAATCAGCTCATTCTCAATTGCCGCTGCAAGCTCAGGCTTATATTCGCTGTTTTTCGGGAAGTTAAACCTGACACCGCCGTTTCCGCAGTCGAAAACGTGACACGATATGACAGTGCAGTTCTTGCAGTTGTCAAATGTCATTCCGCCTTCGGCAATCTTGCTGACCGAACACAGCTCAAACCGTATGTTTTCACAGCCCTGAAGCGACACGCCCCGGTTTCGGCTTGCCTTCAGGCTGATCCCCTTAAAGCTGACATCGGAAACATTCCTCATGTCCACAAGCGAATCCTTCACAAGCGAAACAACAACGCTGCCGCTGCTGCGCGGAGGATAGAGATATAGCATTCCCGAGCTTCTGTCAATGTAATATTCCCCTGCTGTGTCAAGCTCCTCCAGAAGGTTATAGAAATAGTACCGTTTTCCCTGCTGCATTTCCTTCGGGCTTGGAAACTTTGTTGTCACAATTCCCTTTGAAATGTCAAGGTTTGCAACAGGAAGTGAAATATCCGACCAGTCATATTTGAAATAGCCGAACACCCACGGGTCGGCAGCCTCTCCCCAGCCGCGCATTCTGTCTGCGGTGTTTGCGTCAACCGTGAATATTGACGGTTTTGGGGGATAGGTTCTGTCCTCGGGCTTCACATATGTGTCAAGACGCTTGTTCATGTCCGTCCACATTTCAACCTGATCACCCGCCTGAATGACCGTTCCCGTCAGAAGATAGTCATCATTCGGATATCTCGCAAGAATCATTGTGTCACTGTCGAAAAACACCTCGGGGGGCTGTTCAATCGGAACACCCTCAACGTTTGAGCCTGACATTGTGTAGTATGCCCTGCCATGTCCGAACATGTTCAGCTCGCCGTAGTCGGTTATGCCGCGCTCCTTCAGGTCAAACTGACGTATGCTTGACACCGCAGATGTGTTCAGGCGGCGTTTTATGTTCTCGTCCGTAACGGGGCTGAACTCAGAAAAGTCAATCTGCGTTCCTCCGACAAAGCTGACCTGCTCCTCCATATATGAACGGTACACTATCGGCGCGTCAGCTGTTCCCGAATCCTGTTCTTCAAGCGTCAGCGGTCCGTCAATGTAATAGATTCCTTCTCTGAAATAGACAACCGCTCCGCCCTGCGGATATGTTCCCTCAGCTTTCATTCGGCGTATGCAGTCTCTCGCCTCTTCAAAGCTCCCGAAAGGACGTTCCATTGTGCCGTCACCGTCTTCAGCATTGACACTGACATAGATAAACGCCTTATCCGCTGCGCCTTCAGCGTTTGCGGGAATCACCGCAAACGCCGTCAGCACAGCTGTCAAAAAGCCTAAAATCCGTTTCAAGGCTTATTCACCTCCGCCGCCTTTTTTCCATTCGTCATACTGTCTTAAAACTTCCTCTTCAATCTTTTTAGCTCCGACACTGTCAAGACGATTCACCATTTCGTCATAATACTTATCGGGGTTTTCCGCTCCCTTTGAGATTATGCCGTATTCCGCGTCAACCGTTGTGTATGCCGAAATATCATTTCTGATCGGAACTGTGTCAATGCTGAAGCCTGCGAGCGGCGATTTGAACGCTTCCTCATTCATTTTTCGGGTTTGCTCCCAAACGTCCTCGGGCTGTCCCGGTAGCAGCAGTGCGTTGAACTGATTTCCGAACTTCCAGCACGCTTTCGGCGCATAGCCCGAATTGTCAACATAGACCACTCTGCCGTCACTGTCCAGATTATAGTGTTTTCCCTCAATTCCGAAGCAAATCAGATTATAAAGCTTCTTATCGGTGTTCACAAGACGAATCAGCTTCAGTGCCTTTTCGGGGTTCTTGCTTGTTCTGCTCACGCCCGTCATTGCGTCGGGCGGCGTGCTGTACAGAATCGGTTTTGCAATCGGTCGGCTGACAACCTCTTTGCCGTATTTTATTCTCATTTCATCAAGGATTCCGGGCTTATACTTTTCAACCCAAACCGCATATCTGCCCATATTCTGATCCTGTGTATCGTCCGTTACGCTTGCGTTGTCGGGACGGATATAACCCTTCCGGAACCAGTCATAGAGCTTATATGCCGCATGCTTGAAATCCTCATCATGAGTTTTGCTCACAATTTTTTCAACCTTCCCGTCAGGGGTGTAGTAGGCATAAACCGGTGAGGTGAGACTTTCAACATAGTGCTTTGAATTTGACACATTGAAGTTTCCGATTCCGTATATTGAGCGGAAGGGGTAATAGTCGGGTTCGTTCTGCTTTATCTTTTCAAGATACGGCTCTGCGTCCTCAAGCGATTCTATGTTCAGCTCATCAAGTCCGTACTTATCCGCCAAGTCCTTGAAGGTGTACATATGCGGCGCATATGCCACAATCTGTTCGTTCGGCACCGCATAGATATGACCGCTGTATTTTGCGGCATTCCACAGATACTCGGGAACCGCATTTTTCAGCTCGGGCATTTTTTCAAGGTATTCGTCAAGAGCAAGAAGTCCGCCCTTGTCAACCGCGCTCTTATATTTGTTGACATATCCCGTGAAGCATATGTCAAACTCTGTGTTTGCCGCCATCATCATTGTCATTTTCTCGTTGAATGCGGCTTGGTCGATGAATTTCAGATCCACCTTTGCCCCGATTTCAGGCACGGTTATTTTGTTTACCTCCTCCATTACCGATGCGACATCGGTCTGTGCATCACCGTGGACATACCATGTCAGAGTCGGTATTTCCTCACTTTTCTCTCCGCCGCAGCCGCCGAGCATTCCGCACATCAGCACTGCCGCAGCAATTCCGGCAATAACTCTTTTCATAATTTCCTCCTTGATATTTTTATTTTTGCATTAGTTCATTGTAAAAGTTAAAGTCACCTGATATTTTACGGATAAAACGGTTTTCCCAAAGCCTCATTCGGGCAAATCCGTGAACTGTCCTGCTGCTCCGCAGTGCATGCGTTCGGTTTTGCCGCCGCTGAACGTTCGGTTTTGCCGCCGCTGAACGTTCGGTTTTGCCGCCGCTGAACGCTCGGGTTATCCGCAAATTCCGTCTTTTTAACTTTACAATTACCTAATTTAATTTTTCTTTTTCATCTATTCCGAATACATTTTCCGCGTTTCTGCCGCAAGCCGCTCTCTCAATCCGCCAAGCTCACCGCCGAATGCCAGATATGTTTTTATTCCGTCCTTAATCCACTGTGAGGTCTCACCGTCCTCAAGCCTTGCCAAAAGCCGCTCCGCTGTGTGTTCACGGTCAAAACCTGCCAGTTTATATGTCTGCGACCGCATGTCAACCGTATATTTTATCCAGAATGCAAGCCGAAGCTTTTGTTCAAGCTCAAACCTTCTTTTATTCGCTTCGGAAAATTCTCCGAATTCCTCCGCTGCCTCGGCAGCGTTCATCGGTACACTCACAGGAAACCCGAGACGCGACAGAACAATTCTCCCGAGAATCCTATATCCAAGCTCGTTCGGGTGGATTCCGTCATCACGGAAAAGGTGAGTTCCCGTCTTTGCAAAGGCTCTGACAGCGCATGACATATCGTCATACAAATCAATAAATGCGGTGTCCGCAGTCTTTGCAACCTTTCTTGCCGCCAAGCCGATTTTTTTCAGCGCGTCAAGCTTCTCCTCAATGTGCACTCCGCCATCAAAAAAGTCAAACGGCGGCGGTGCGGAGATTATCACCCCAACTCCGCGCTTTGCAAAATAATCCGTGCATGTCTTGAGCGACTCCTCATACTTCGTGATTCGTTCCTGTTTTTCCTCTGCTGTTCCGCCGCGGTCATAGAGTCCGCAGCCAATGTCATTTGCTCCGAACGAAATCAGGACATAATCCGGAAAACAGCTCATGACGTCCTCTCCGATTTTCCACATTGCACTGCTCAGCGACGCGCCGCCGATTCCGCAGTTATAAAGCTCGGTTTTTGCCCCGGGCAGCTTTCGGCAAAGCTGCTCCGCAGCCTCCTCAATCCAGATTCCGTGTTGTGTCAGGCTGTCGCCGAAGCACGCAATTTTTGCTCCGTTGAAATTCATCAGCCCTTCACACCTCCGACCGTCAAGCCCTTGACAAAATATTTCTGGAAGAACGGGAATACAATCAGCGCAGGTCCCGCAACAACAACCGCCATTGCCATTCGGACGGTTTCGGAAGGCACGCTTCCTTCAATCAGGCTCTCCGCAAAGAAGTTGTTCTGAATCAGCTGAATGTTCAGCATGATTCGCTGAAGCAGATACTGGAGACTGTAAAGCTCCTCACTGTTGATATAAAGCATTGAGGTGTACCAGTCGTTCCACTTTGCAAGAAACATGAAAAGCGCAACAGTCGCAATTGCAGGCTTTGAGAGCGGAAGAATCAAGCCGAAAAATATCCGGTATTCACTCGCTCCGTCAATCACAGCCGCCTCTGACAGCTCATACGGAATTCCCTGGAAGAATGTTCTGAGCATGAATATATACCACGGACTGACAAGCCCCGTCACAACATACACCATAATGTTGTTTGCAAGTCCGAGATATTGCGTTATCAGAATGTAGCTCGGAACAAGTCCGCCCGAAAACAGCATTGTGAAATACAGATAAAACGAAATCCCGCTTTTACCCTTTATGCCCTTTCTCGAAAGAGTGAACGCCATCATCGTCATGAGCAGGACACCGAGAACCGTTGATGTCACCGAGAAAAATATTGTGACCTTATATGCATTGAACACCGAGCGCGGATTCTCAAAGATATATTTATACGCGCTTATATCAAAGTCTTTCGGTATCATTCTGTAGCCTTCATAGACCACATCTCTTTCGTTTGAAAAAGATATTCCGATCACAAGCAGAAGCGGATAAATCATGACCGCACAGAGCAGTGCCAGAATGATCGTTGGTATGAGTTCCTTTTTCTTCAATTTTATCTCCCCCTTAGAACAACGCGTTTTCCGAATCGATTTTTTTGCTCAGCCAGTTCGTTGCGACAACAACGGCAAAGCCGACCACCGATTGCAGAAAGCCTGCCGCAGATGACATGCTCATGTCACCGATTTCTCTCATCGTGCGGAAAACATATGTGTCAATGACATCGGTTGTCGGATAAAGTGTTCCGATGTTGCGTGTCAGCTGATAGAACAAGCCGAAATCCGCTCTGAATATGTTTCCGATTTTTAATATTGTCATAACCGAAATTATCTGCACAAGAGACGGGATTATTATGTATCTTCTTATCTGCCGCTTTGAAGCACCGTCCACCGTTGCCGCCTCAAAATATGACGAATCCAGTCCCATCAGTGCCGCGTAATATATGACGCTGTCCATTCCGACATGCTTCCAGATTGATGCAACAGTCAGGATTCCCGGCCACACGGACGGCTCCGAATAGCAGTCAATCGCGTCAATTCCGAACTTTGCAAGAACTTTGTTGACAATGCCGTAGCTCGGGTTCAAAAATGCATACACCATATAGCCGACAACAACCCACGACAGGAAGTGGGGCGTGATGAACACGGTCTGAAAGACCTTTGTCTTTGTTCTGCTTGTTATGCCGAACAGGGCAACTGCAAGCGCAACCGCACATATGATGCCGACAATGATGAAAATGAAGTTCAGGACAAGCGTATTCCGCGTTATTCTGACGAAATCATTTGACGAGAAAAAGAATTTGAAGTTATCAATTCCGACCCAGCGGCTGCCGAATATTCCTTCGTCAAATCTGTAATTTTTGAATGCGATTATGATTCCGACCATCGGCAGATAGGAAAACACAAAAACATAAAGCATGGGCAGCAGCGCAAGTGAATAGTCCTCAAGCTCCGCTCTTGACAGAAGCCGCCTTCTTTTCACCTGCTGCTCTTCATTCCTCTTTTTTTGCAAAATCATTTCAGCTCATCTCCATTTGTTATAAACTTTCCGACTTACACTTTAATTTTATCAGTTTTGTGCATTATAAACAATGACGAATGTTAATCTTCGACTATCGTATGTTAATATTTTTGTCGTTTTCTTCGGATAATTTTTATATCGTACATTAATATTCGACTGTCGAATATAAAGATTTTTCCGAAAAGCACTTGTTTCTTTTCAAATTATGTAATATACTTTATAGGTAAAAAACAAATCCGAAAGGTGTAGATTATGTACAGTATCATTCTGGTAGATGATGACAGATTTGTGTCTCAGCAAATCAAGGAAAGCCTTGACTGGAAAGCTCTCGGCTTTGCGCAGCCCGAGCTTTTCACCTCTGCCGAGGACGCTCTGACTCACATAAAGACGACCCACACCGACGCAGTCATCACCGACATAAAGATGAACAAAATGAGCGGTCTGGAGCTTGCCGAAATATGCAGCAGGCAATATCCCCGAATCAAGGTTGCAATCATGAGCGCATACCGCGACTTTGAATATGCGAGAACCGCAATGAAATTCGGCGTTAATGAATATATTGTAAAGCCGATTATCTACAGCGAGCTGATGTCTGCCGTGCGCAGTCTCAAAGAGTCTCTGGACAGCGGCAGCTCTCAGGATATTTCCAGCCCATCCGACCGCGATGCCATTCTTTCCGCCGTTGACTATATGAACAAGCACATAAGCGAGCAGATTTCCCTCAACGACGTTGCAAAGCATGTCGGATTCCACCCGAATTATTTCTCAATATATTTCAAGCAGAACACCGAAGAAAATTTTTCTGTTTTTCTGACCAAGCTGAGGATTTCAAAGGCAAAGCAGCTTCTCAAATGCACCGATTATAAAATATCAGCCATATGTGAAATGGTCGGATATAAAAACCAGACTCATTTTTACAATCTTTTCAAGGAATATAACGGAGGAATAACGCCGCTTCAGTTCAGGACAAAGAACAAAGGAGAGTGATTGACTTGTCATCTTTCAGCACAATCAGGCAGCTTATTAAACGCTACAGACTCAAAAGCATCTTCTTTGTATATTTCAAGAGAATCTTCATAATCATTGCCGTTCCTTTTCTGATTCTTTCGTTTCTTATTGCGTTTTACGGCATATACAGAATGGATCTCGCGTCAAAGACCTCGCTGCTTGAAGGCGCACAGCACGGCGCGGTTCAGCTGGAGGATTTGCTGGAGGAGACCGATAAATGTCAGTATCAGCTTGAAACCGACACCTCGGTATACGGATTTTCAATCACCGACAGCCGCGAGAATTCGCTTGTCACCGCAAGATATGCAAACGCGTGCGCAGAGTCGGCAATGCGCATGGCAACCTACAGCAACTACATTGAAAACATTCATATATATTTTCCGTATAAGGGATATGTTATATCGAAAAACGAATCGAATTTTTTGAAAAATCATTCTGCCCGCGCCCTGCTGTCGGGCATTGACGGCACCTTCGCGCGCCGTTTTGTCACCGACACCGACTCGGGACTTTTCAGATGTGTTTACCCCATTTCAAAAAACAGCTCTGCCTATGCATATGTTGCATATGATGTACCGCTCAAAACGCTCACGGACATTGCTTCGGATATGTCTGTTATGATACTGCGCAGCGACAACGGCTCTGCAATATACACCTCCGACCCCGACAGCGCGGACATGCTTCTCGGGCACTATGACGAGCTGAAGGAAACACCCGATACGGCTCGCCTTTACAACGGATATGCTATGGTCTGCAAAGCGATTTCAAACGGTCAGTTCAACATTATATTTTCAACCTCAAAAAGCAGCTCGGCAGCATATCTTTCGGCTGCCGTATTATACGTTCCGCTCCTGCTTATCCTCATAATTGCGCTTTCGGCAGTCATTGCGTTCTACTTCTCAACGCACTTCTACAACATCATTGCCGATATGCTGCAAATGGCTGATTCGTTCGGGTTTGACATTGAAGGACAAAAGAATGAGCTTCAATCCATTGAGAAGTTTTTCTCAACCGTCATTGAAAAGGACAAAAACATTGAAAAGACACTGATTTCAAAAAGCTATGAGTTGAAACAGGCTCAGTCACAGGCACTTCAGCTTCAGATTAATCCGCATTTTATTTTCAACACCTTAAATCTTGCCAATGTCATCATTATGCGCGAAATCAAGCGCAGCAACGATGCCGAAATTGTTATATACCACCTTGCGAATCTGATTGCGAAAATCCTTGACACAAAAAACCAGGTTATAGCCGTCAGCGACGAGCTGAATCTGCTTAATGAATTCATTGAGATTGAAAAAATTCGGTTTAACAATAATTTTGACGTGAAGCTTGACATATCCGACGAGATATATGAGAAAAACATCATCAGCTTCACGCTTCAGCCCATTGTCGAAAATGCATTCGAGCATGGAATAAAGCTGCTTGACAATGTTCGGGGACTGCTTGAAATATCTGCGTATACCAAGGACGGAGACACCGTTTTTGAAATTAAAAACACCTGTCCCGATTCCTCGTTTGAGGAAATTGCACGGATAAACTCGGCTCTTTCCGGCACGTCCCCCTCCGCACTCCGCGGCCACATCGGGCTGCTGAATGTTCACAGGCGCATTAATCTTTTGTGCGGCAATGAATACGGCGTGTCGGTCTCGGCTTGCGGCAAATTGTTCTGCACAACAATATGCTACAGACTGTAAGCGCACGGACAGCCGAAGCCATTCAAGGCTTCGGCTGTCCCTTTTGGCACCGCGTGCGCTTTAATTTCGCGGTGTTTTCTCTGTTGTGCATTTTAATTTCGCGGTGTTTTTCGCTGTTGTGCGTTTGACGTTCACCGAGTTGTCTGTCGATTTGCGTTTCCTGTCCGCCGCGGAAATTATCCGTTTTTTCATCGAATAATTTCCGCATAAACAGGCAGTGCATTGACACCTCTTTCATTTCCGCAAAGCAATTGAAATTCCCGTGTAATCATATCCCACATTATTCAAAATTCTCTGCGTCAGAATTTTAAGCATTGTTTCCGCGTCATAATGCGACTCTATGTACAGATTTTCATCTATCTTCAGAGGACTCCCCATGGAGCTGTCATCTGTGGAAAGTATAACCCTTGTGTTTCCCGCAATTCTTCCGCACATGGAAAAAAGCATATCCTTTCTTCTCCTGTCGGAAATGCAGTCGCGCATAATCGCTTCAACAACCTTCTTCCATGTGTGAACCTCAACTCTTTTGTTGTCTGCAAAAATCACCGCAACAGGCTTTTTGCCCTTGAAAAACGCAGGATTGTCCGAAAGCGGTCGGCGGCACTCAAAGGTGACGTCCGTAACCTGTTCTTCCGCTCCTCTGCGGCATTTCCCCGCTCTTTCAGCCAAAGCGTCCATCTCGGCATTTATTTCGTTTATCAGCCGATTCCGTGTCACTTCAATTTCTTTAAGTATGTTCATCTCTGCCATCTCCCTGTAAAAATACTTTTGCACGTGCAAATGTTATATTTATATTACCATAAAATATCCGTCATGTCAATACTGATTTTTAAAAAATGGATATTAAAAAACAAAGGCTGTTTAAAAAGTCAATCCGACTTTTTAAACAGCCTCCTTTTCACCAAACGTTTGCCGTGCGGTGTTTTAAACCTTTTTGAGCGTTATCGGCAAAGTTCCCTTGCTTTCAGCCAATCCGAAACACATTTTTGCCGCGGTGTCTGCCCACTCGGACACACAGCCAAGCATACAAATATAATCCGAACACTCCTCCAGCACATCAATGTCACAGGGCGACTCCATTGCAATGTTTATCACCGGCTTTGAAAATGCCTTGATTTTTGAATCAAGCAAGACCTGTTCGGGATAGAGTATTGCATTGCAGGTTCCCATTATCACAGCATCGGCATTCGGTATCAGTCCGAGAACCTTTTCCGTTTCTTCCTCCGTCGGAGTGAGTGACGTTTGAACATGCACTGCATTGCCGGTGACCTTATCAAATGCATTGAACAACATTTCGGGGCATTCTTTTGAATCTAATGTGGAATCCATTTTCTGCGGAACAGGGCTTATCACCAGTATTTTTGCTGATTTATCAAGCCGCACGTCAGACCGTTTCAGGCATATGACGGATTTTTCCGCAAGTCTTTTTCTCAATTCCAAATGCTCTTTGCAGCCGACCGTCAAATCCGCTTTTTCTGAATCTGCATACGGATTTTCAAACAGTCCTTTTTTCAATTTTAGTGCCAGAATCCTTTTTAATGCCTCATCAACAACGGCTTCCTCAATCCTTCCGCTCCTCACAGCCTCAAGAATGGCTTCATATCCCTCTTCAAAATGTTCCTTTGAGCCGCGCAGAAGCACAAGATCATTTCCTGCCTCTATCGCCATGACACAAGCATCTTTTGTGCCGTAGTTATCCTGAATTGCTCTCATTCTCATTGCATCGGTTTCGATGATACCGTTAAAGTTAAGCTCTTTTCTCAAATATCCGATTGCTTTTTTCGATAGTGTTGCGGGGTAGATTTTGTCCAGGCACTCCGTTATCACGTGACCGCTCATTATCCCTTCCGACCCTGCCTTGATAAGCTCGCGGAAAGGCAGCAAATCAACACGCTCCAGCTCCTCAAGGCTTTTGGATATTCGGGCTGTTCCCTTGTGTGCGTCCGTGGAAAGCGAACCATATCCCGGAAAATGCTTAATCATCGAAATGACTCCGCCGTCCATAAACCCCTGCTGCATACTGAGTGCGTGTCTTGTGACCAGCTTTGCGTCCTCGCCAAAGCTTGCCGCCTTCATCGTGTTCTTTCCTTCATATCTGAACACGTCAACAATCGGCGCCTGAATCATATTAATGCCCATCGCTCTGAATTCCTTTGCGGCAGCCTTTGCGGTTTCATAAGTCAATTCCGTGTCATCGGCACAGCCGAAACACATGTGGCTTGCATATGTGAAAGCATTCGCACGGTTCACATCGCTTCTTGTTCCGCCCTCCTGGTCAACAGCAATAATCAGCGGAATGCCTCCTCCCTCTTCAACAGAAAGCCTTTGAAGCCCGTTTGTGAAATCTGCCGTTTCCCCTGCGGAAAGATACGGATTCGGCGCTCCGACAAGAACGCTTGAATTGTCAAACTCTCCGTTGGGACAGAATCTTATCATTCCCACTTTATATTTTTTTATATATTCTTTTATATCCTCCGAGATTTTTCCGTTTTGCAGAATGGGAACAACAAGTTGCCCCACCTTTTCCTCAACCGTCATGTTTTTTATAATATCATTAATCATATATGTCTGACCCTTCGATTATTTTAATGTCCCGGTAAATTCCGAAATCAGTGTGTCCTGAACCTCCGAATATCTGTTATTCAGAAACAGGTCAAAATATTTTTCATTGAATTTTTTCCAGCACAGCTCCTCTTTCCCCGCAATTATGGGATAGAAAAACATGCCTGCCTCCTGTGCCGCATTCAAATCTCCCAAGGCGTCACCAATCATAACGGAACGCTTCCCGTCATACCCTGCGTCCCTTGCACACCTCAGCTGTTCAATCTTGCTTCCGTATTCCTGACCCATTACTTTTTTCACGTTTTTTGAAATGTTCCATCTTTCAAAATCTGACGATAAGCCCTTTCCCGACGCGGAAGAAATGACCCATATGTCGGCATGATTCTTAATCCTTTCAATGGCAGACACGGCATTTGCAAAAGGAGTTATTTTTTCGGTTGCAAGCGAGAAGGCTTTGTCCGACTCAAGACTCCATTCAAGCGTTTCATTCAGTATTCCGTCGGTGTGAGTTTCCATGAACCTTTTCAGCCCGTCATTTGACATCGGGCAGCCGGAGCTTACAAACTCACGCAGAGCCTCATATTCCTTTATCGGAAAATCATCTGAATGAATATCCTTCAAATCATCAAAGATTCTTACAAGAGACGGAAATCTGTTTATTCCCCTTTCATGAGAAAACAGATTTATCCTTTCAGCCACCTCAAACACCGACGGACTGATTTTCTCCAGTCCCCATTGCTTTATCATAACAGGGATAAAGCAATCTCTGTGTTTGACTGTCATTGTGTCAAAAACGGTGCCGTCGGAATCTATTCCGACAAAGAAACCGCCGACAGCTTTATTTTCCTCACAGCTCATTATATATTAACACCTTTCATATTCAATTCGCAAATTTCCCTCCTGCCCCTGTCTGTGGTGTCAAATGATATTTTGTCACCCTTCCTGTTCCACCTCGCATGGAGGTCACACCTGATGTTGATGTCATCAGGCACAATGGTCTCGGCTTTCAGGAGATACTCCGTCCTTTCCGTCTCGGGATTATAGATGAAAAGCGGTCTGTATTCATCGTGAATCGCATATCCGTCACCGATGATATACCTTCTGTCGGGCGAATAAATGCAGTGAATGTCGTCAGTGAAAAACGGGGACGCAAGCTCGGTGAAGTCATTTGAAATGTCATCAATCAGAAACAGTCCTTTTTTATCCTTCGGGGTGCAATGAGCCAGAATCTGCTTTTCATTTTTCCAGAAATAGTGAGAAACATATGTATTGGCAAAAATCACATTCATATTACCGTTCAAATCCGATGTAATCAATGTTGTGTACCAATCCAATCCGTCGGCAGGAAAATTTCTCAGCAGGAACAGAAATCTGTTTGATGCCGTATTAAACGTGATATGGTTTACGACAAATTTCGCGTTTTCCATGCCCTTCAGGTCAAGCATTTTCAGACAGTCACGATAATTGATAATGAGCCTGCTTTTGCCCGTTGTCATATCAACCAGAAAGATTCCGTCATCACACGGGCAGTTTATATGCTTGTTTTTATCGGGAGTCATGACATATCCGTAGCCTGTTCTGAAATCATAGATTCTTCCGAAATTCACCGACAGACCATACCTCCCGTCAGGCGAAACAGCCGCACACGGTCTGTCGGTGTATCTTTTCTCTCCCGTCAGCAGATTATGAACACACATATTCCCGACAGCAAACGGATTCCGCGTCTTGTCATTCTCATAAATGTTATAGCACACGGTGTCTTTTCCATACCATTGCAGCATACAGCCCTGCTGGAAATTCCACAGATTTGATTTTGCAAATTCTGCGGTTTTTCCCGTGACTGTGTCAATATATCCGAGAACAATCCCGTCACCGACCTCCGGTGTTCTGTCAATAAAAGCAGTTTCGCCGTACAGATGATAGCGGTCGGTTTCATCATATGCCTGCAAATCGTAGTACCCGAAAAAGCATTGCTTATCCTCGGGCGAAATTCTTCTGACATCGGTTAATAAATTAATTAAAGCCATATCCATGCTCCCCTCAATCCGCTGAAATACAGTTGTTTTGTCCTATTTATAAATGATTACGTCTCTCGGCTGAGAGTAATACAGCGAGATAAACACCTCAGGGCTTCCGTCCTCCGCGCCCAGCTCATCAAAGCTGATACATTTTAATTTGTTCACATCTCTTGCATTTTTGTCATATACATAGATGAAGGTTTCATTTACGGGAACATACACTCCCGAATATTCATCTTCTTCACCGTAAAGATTTATTCTGAAATATTTATCGCACTTCCTGCTCAGTGTGCCGAAATCATATCTTTTTTCTGCTGAGAATCCGCGTCTTGCAGGTGTGTCCGTTGACAGAACCGTTTTGGACTGTGCATTGAACACCACATTATATGACACAAGCTCACCCTCGGAATTTATGCACACTCTCAGAACATCGCCCGTGCCAACCTCTCTTTCCTCAGTGCCCGCACTGTAGACAAGCTTTTCATCATCGGGAAGAATCAGGCTTGTATATTCGCCGTTATACATTCCGTTTGCGGTTTTTCTCGCAGCCTGCTCCTCCGTGTCATAGCTTTCGGAATATTCATCAAACACAAAGCACGCCGAGCTTGCCGCAATATTCAAAGAATTGCCGTACTGCATGACCATGACCTCGGCAACCACAGTGTCGGGCTTCGTGGTGTAGCCTGCCGAATACGGATAATCCTCGGACCGCACAAGAACCTTTGCCGCCTTTGCCACGGAATATTTCTTCTCATCTTCTGCATCGTCATCAACAATGAAAACCTTGGTTTCCCCGTCCACAATGAACCTTCCGCCTATCGTATTCGTTGTTGTGTAATATCTTGAATCATATCCGCTCCCTGCGGTGGCAATTTTTCTGAACTCCTTATCGCCGCCGTCTGCCGCCGAAAGGATTTCCTTTATGAATCCGTTCTCGTCCTTTTTAAACCTGATGAGCTGTTTCGGTGTCAGCACCGT
Organism: uncultured Clostridia bacterium; assembly: GCA_934463175.1. Classification (GTDB taxonomy): domain Bacteria; phylum Bacillota; class Clostridia; order Monoglobales; family Monoglobaceae; genus CAKSIW01. The sequence continues at coordinate 88,573 of CAKSIW010000001.1, forward strand.
GTGCAGATTCACGGCTGAAACCTTATCTCCGTTATATTTCACCTCATCTGAAGTGTAAAAATCGACCACCTTTGAATCCTCGGTCAGCATTTTCATTTTAATCGTCTCGGAAAAAGTTTTTTCCTGCTTGCTCTGGATTTTCATGAGATAGCCGTAGGATAATCCGTCAGTGCCCTTTTCGCACACATAAACTATCTCGCCCAAGGGGTTCAGTGCAAAAACAAAGCCCGAACCCACCGTAATGCTGTCGCTGCAAATCAAGCCGAAATCCTTGGACACAAAATATGTCTTTCCGCTTTGGGCGGTCAGGCATTTCCTCCCGTCCTTCCTGCCGATTGACTTGATGAGCTCTTCATCTGTTTTGCTGCACAGGAATATATCTATATTTCGTTTGTCCTCAGCATATCTGACAGCCAAAACATCGTCCTTTTTGAGGCTTGAAAAATCAATGTCCGCACCTGCGCTGTCCTTCACCGCATACCGGTCATAATCCTGCAAATCAATTTTTTTGCTGCTTCCTGCTGTGCAGAACAGCGTCATATTATCCGCGTCAACCGATGAAACAACAAAGAAATCATATTTATTAATTTTCACAACATCATACATTCCGTCGGAATTATTATCAATAAACTCAAATTCCGCAGTGTTCGGAATGCTGTAGCTGCCCGTCATTTTATAAACTGAATTATTTTCAATTGTCACGGCACTCGGCGAAAGGCTGTATGTTCTATCCGTATTTCCGCCGTCTTCAACCGTAAAGCTTCCCGGCTCCAGTCTCACAACATCATTGGAATCCGACTTGATTGTGTCGTCCGAATCGTTGACGGAAAACCAGATAACCTCCCTGACATCTCCGTCCTCCTTATAGTATACGTCCGCGTCGTGTCCGACATAATCGGATATTGCGGTGCTGCCAATCTCAAGCGAGACACCGTTTATCACCACCGTGTCCTTTTCGGTTCCGTCTCCGGCAGGAATCGCATAGAATCTGTTCCGTGTCAGGATTCCCTCTTCAAGGTGAACCCCGAAATAGTTTGTGAGCATACAGTTATCCGTTCTTTTGGAAAAATCATATCTTCCGTTTATAAAATAATCCTCCTGAAGCTCCAGACACATTCCGTTGAACAAAATTTCGCAGGCTTCCCCGAAATTGATATAATCGGAAAAAGTCTTATTTTTCAAAATGCCAAGCTTTGACGCCAGCATTCTGTAGCCTGCCGGATAGCCTCCCATTTCATTGCAAAGCTTCTTGAAATTGGCGGCATTGAACAGAATGCTCAGTGCCTCGCCATATGTGACCTCTCCTGCCGCACCGAATATACCTGCCCCCATTCCGGACACAATCCCCAGCTTATATGCGGAATTTACATATGCTCCGCCCTCTGTCCTATGGTCAACATCATAGAACAAAGCTCTGTCACCATATTCGGGCGCAACCATTGAGCCTTTGAGCACCATTTCAAGAAATTCAATTTTTGTAATCTTGTCGGTGTATTCCCGGCCGGCAATGTGGTCTGTTATATTCAGCTTCTCCAGTATACTTATTTCTTTATCATATTCTTTTGAGCCGGCATTTTCAGCCCGAACGGAAAAATGACTGAGCAAAAGGATAAATGCTGCGAATAGGCAAACAATTCTTCTGTTGGTTTTCATTTATTCTTCCCCCTACCTTGACATAATTCTCAGATACGCATTGTATAGAAGCTTTGCGGCTTCAGCACGCGAACACTTGTCCTTCGGCTTCAGCTGATTATCGCTCCCGTTCACAATTCCGACAGCCGCCAATGTTTCCACAGCGTCTCTTGCATAGTCCGAAATCAGCGCATCGTCATCAAACGGAACATAAACAGCCGCCTCTTCAGGCTTAATCTCCCTGTGGCTGAAAAATCTGTATATAATCGTGATCAACTGTTCACGGGTAATGTCCTCATCAGCACCGAAATAATCACTTTCCAAGCCATTGACAGCTCCTATATAATTTGCATATGAAATATATCTGTATGCCCAGTCGTCTTCACCGACATCTCTGAAATCCGATTTGCAGTTTTCATCTTCAAATCCGAATGTCAAAACAGCCATTTTGGTCAGCTCGGCTCTTGTGACATTATCATCGGGCGAGAATTTGTTGCTTTCTTTTCCCGTCACAACATTGTTGTTATAGAGAACCGTGATCGCTTCCTTTGCCCATTCATATCCGTCAAGGTCAGCAAAGGGATTAACCAGCTCGTCAACAGTTTCGGCTTTGCCGGGCTTTGTGTCCGTCGTGCCGGGTGCCGTGGCTGCCGCACCGCCGACAGGCTTGGAAGTGCCGCCTCCGCCGCCTCCGCCGCCGCTGCCGCCGCTTCCGCCGTTTCCGCTGTTTCCGCCGTCCTCGGGTTTATTTGCGTTTTCCACCGCTGTTCCAAGGTCTGCATTAAACACCGAAACGCTTGTCGCGGTTCTTTTCGGAAACAGTTCTGTCACTGCCTTCGCTCTTTTTTCGGGCGGCAGCTCTTCAAACGCACTTCCGTTTGAGAGCAAATCCGTGCTTTCGAGAATGAGTTCCTCGAGCGAATCGTTGTTTTTGCACAACTGCGCCGAGGCGGCAAACATCGCTTCTTCAAAATCAGCTCCGAATGTGTCAACCGCGTGGTTTGTCTGCTTGATCAGCCTGTCCGCCACAGCGTTTGCCTCGGCTGCCGTCATGCTGTTGAATTTTTCATATCTTTTCTGTTTCAGTTCCTCTGTGAAGCCCGTCAGCCCAAGCTCCTCAGCACACGAAATGTCGCTGTCACGCTTTAACAGTTTGCAGTATGTCGCAGGGTCCTTGATTCCGTTTATTGCATCAAGCGTTAATACATCATATATTTTTTCCGTATACTCGGCATAGTCCCGGAATTCATATTTTTTCCCTGTTAAGACACCGACCGCATTTGACGGAACGCAGTTCAGGGCGTCAAACGTATCAAACATTTTTGACTTGATACCCAAGCACAGCTTGTTTTCGGCTGCAATGTCAAACGCCGCCTGCAAATCAGTTCCGCAATTATATATTTCCTCCAGAACCGCATTCACGGACGGAATACTCTTATACGGAAGCATGACGGAATAAACATTATCCGAGTTAACGCCCGAAACCTCCGCCAGCACCTGTCCGTCTGCCGTGCCTGAAGGAAAATTCACCGAAAATGCGGCATTCCCGTCCGCATCGGCTGTTATCTGGTTTGCATACAAAAACCTTTGCCTGAAATCGGACGGGGTTGTGTTTTCGGCTTCGGAGTCCGCGTCGGGCATGAAAACTCTGACCAAAGCTTCCTCGTTTTCCGCCAGCTTTGAGACATTGATTTTCAGCTGCTGAATTCCGCCCGCACTTCGGCTCATGCTGATTTCCGTTTCAAAAGCAAGACAGCTCATCGTCTGCATGGCAGCTAAGGATAATGCAAAAATCAATTTAAGAGCTTTGTTTTTCATAACTGTGTCCTCTCCTTTCAAGTTAAAATTCAACAGCAGGAATTACATACGGTTTATTCAATGAATATCCGTCCCATACCAAAATCTTAACCGACAGCGTACTCAGCAAATCGGGGTCATTTTCATATTCCGAAATGTCAGCGTCAAATTCAATGTTTTCTATGTCATCGGGATAGAAAACCATGTTCCCCGACGTATACATATTGATTATATTTTCTGTTCCGTCCTCATTATCGGTTGATTTCAAAAGAGCAATAACCGCCACGTTTTCGCCGTTTCCGTCCGCATATCTTGAAATTTCAACGGGAACGGTTATTTTTATCGTGTCCGCCCACTCGATTGACGGCACATTCACACCTCTGTATGTATATTTAATTTCGGAAGCTCCGATTGTGACGTCCTCCTTTATCGGCAGAAAATCATCGGCTGCGGCATTCAGGGAGGTTATGAACTGCTCCAGCTCCGCCGCCGTCATTTCCTTATAGTTCACCGACTTCACACTGTCTATCTCATCTTTGAACGTGTCATACACCGCCTGGCTGTATTCTCCGACATTCGTTCCGACAACGGCACTGTTCAGCATCTTCTCAGCATGTCTGACCGCATACAGGAACTTGCCGTAGTCCTCCGTCATATCAGTGACCTCTTCGTTGAGCTTATACGATGAAAAATTATCGACATAAAGCGTCGTTCCGAGCTTATCCTCATATTTTAAGGTATACAGCTTATTGATTCTCGGGAATTTGTAGTAGCTTGTGCTTTGGAACGAAAGCGTTTTGAAGCATTCAATCCCGTTGATATAGACGCTGTGCCTCGGCGTGAAATTCCCGTTTGCATCTGTAACAATGATGACATGCCTGATATGATACCATTCCTTATCCTGCAAATCGCCGATTTTATCGGTTGCGGAATAGTATGTGCCGCCCGGCTTGTTTCTGCATGTGACCGTTTTGGCTTTGCCGTCAAACTTCAGAGTTATTGCGGCAGTTCCGTCATTCGTGTCGGAAGTACCCAAATTCAAATCAAGTGCCGCTCCGTTCTCAACAATATCCTCAAACTTAACATCATAATCGACAATCAGGGAAGCATTTTTGCCCTCGGTCTTATAGTTAAACTGAGTGTTGGTCGTTGCATTGTTATTCACAATAATTCCGTCAAAGCCCTTAACAATTTCGGTGGTATATTTTTCCTTTCCGAATTCAAGCCTGAGACAATTTCCGATTTCAAATGCCCCGTCCGCAAATCCGTCGTCAAAGGTTTCGTTAATCTGAAGTCCGCCTTTCGGGAGTCCGTCAGCTGAAACCGGCTGCATGACGAACGCGAGCAGCACCGATAAAAAAATAACAAATCTTTTCATTGATATGATACCTCCCCAATTTTAATATTTTCCGCCGTAAACGGTGACAGAAAGCGAATATCCGCTGTCCAGCCTCACAAGGAAAACACCGTTTGCATATGCAAAGCCTTCGTTTTTGGAAGAATCGGTCCTGACCTTGACATCAATATATTCACCGGGATTCACAACACCCGTCAGTCCGCCGTCCCCGTTTTCAACCGTGAACCAGTTTGTCAGCTCATTCACAAGCAGGGTATATTCCGAATTTTTCGGCACATCATCGCCGAAATATATTCTCACCGTGTCTTCCTGAGCCCCTTCGGGAACCGTCACCTGATATTTATCGGCGCGGATTGTGACCGGTCTCACGGGAACTGCCGCCGCCTCTCCGTCGCAATATTCCAGCGCACCTATGTCGGGAGCTTTGCCAGAGAACTCATCTGCAAAATTGCTGACAATGCAGCCGCTGTCTATTGCGGGGCTTTTCGGCTTCAAATCGAACCGACCTTCCTTTTCCGAAACAAATTCGGGGTTTGAAATGATTCCGTGAAGCTCGTCGTCCTTCTTGTGAATGTTCTGCGGTTCAGCACCCGTGATTGTTGCCATGACGTCATAGTCATAGCTTGAAATCGGGTCCTGAGCGCTGTCCTTCACGGGATAGTATGTCGGGGCTTCGCCCGAAACAATGATATTGTTTCTTCCGAACATTCTGACAAGATTGTTCGGGATAACGTCCTTCCAGCCGACATTGCCGATTCCCGTGCATTTCACATAGCAGGTGTTATTTATGAAATTAATTATTCCGTATGACCACTCGGGATAACTGCCGCCGTTTTTCATGACATTGTTGCAGGTGTTTCTGTCATCTCCGAGATTAGCAAACAGGTTTCTGTATACATATGACGGTCCGACCATCATCGGCACCGTGCTCACTCCGCACAGAAATCCCTCAACACGGTTATTATAGAATCTCACATTCATCTGCGCGTCATCAAACTCAATTGCGTCATCGTTGCCGAACATCAGATTGTTCCCATACACATCGGAATCCATGGTGAGACCGCCGTTGATTGTTCCGTTGCCCTTGCACTCGATTGAGTCGTTCCACCTTGCGGTGTCGCTTCCCAAAAAGTCATTATAGCGGATCACAACTCCGCCTCTGCCCCTCACAAAAATTGCATTCATACCGCACGGGTGTCCCCATTTCCAACTGTTTGTTCTGCCGTGGGGGTCATGCGCATAAACTCTCTCGACAACAATATTTCCCACATTCATAATCTTGATTGCAGCGTCATTGTTGATTGAGCTTCCGTCATATTCTTCATTTATCATTGTGTCCTGAGGCCGCACTCCGTATCTGCCCCAGCCGCTTATGTCACAGTTAATGATTCTGATGTTTTCGGAATTGTTCACAATGCTGAACCCGTTTTTATTTCCGCCCTTAACCTTGATTCCTTCAAAAATCATATATTCGCAGTTTGCAACATAAATTGCGGAATTAACCTTATCCGACGCCCAAACGGTGTCACATTCGTCCGCCGTTATCTTAATCCAGCCGTCGGGGGTGCCTTTTATGTTTTCAAGCACAAGTCCGCCGTTCTCGCTGTCGGAATCAAAAATTTCACTGAGCCCGATTTCTTTGGCAATCGGAACATTCTCCGCCCAAGTGGTGATTTTTGCTGTGAACTCCTGCTGCGCACCGTTCTTGCTCACAACAGCCCGAACGACATATTCCGTATTTTCGCAAAGATTGGTTATCGAACCCCTGAACTGAAGATTCGGCTCATCATAGAACGGTGTCAGTGCAGGCTTCCATTCATTCTCAGACGCTTTTTTATAATACACGCCGCAGGCGTGTGCGTCCTCGTCAACATCTAAATAGTAGCTTATGTTCTCAAAGGTGCTTTTCAGAATGAGTCCGTCCCCGTGGGGAAGCAGGCTGTATACCGTTGGATACTCGCACCACACCAATTTGTCAAAGCTTTTGTAATGGTAGCTGATTTCTCCGTTTGAAATCACAGCCAGCTTGACCGTTCCCGACTTTTGTCTCGGCAAATCCTCAAAGCTTCCGTACCACTTGCCGTCTTCACAATAGCGAAGCGCATTTCCCTTCACCCACATATTTTCGCCGTCCGTTTTGACATATGCGGTTATTTTTGCGTCCTTGTCGGGAAGATCAAGACAATAGCTTATTTCCTCTGACGCTTTGCTGTATATTTCAAGCTTGCTGCTCTGCTCAAAGCTGTCCTCCGCCGATATAGGCTCGGCATTGATTCTGATTCCGTCATCGGTTGACCATTTGATGCCGAACGCCTTTGCAAAAGAAGCAAAATCCACAATCAAGGCGTCATCAACATAATACGGTGCCTCGGGCAGCGCGATTTTTTCGCCGTTTGAAACAGCCTCCTTTTCCCCTGCCTTCACCTTAAAATAGGTTCTGCCCTTTGAGAGGAGAACATAATCGCCATTATCATAAAACTCAATTCCGTACATTTCGGCAAAGGCTCTGATCGGTGTCATATAGCTGCTGCCGACCTTTTTAATGTCAACATTCGCCGTGCATTCAACATCATTAATGAAAATTCTCGGAATTTTTCTCTGCTCATATGTCAGCTGCATGGGTCTGATTTCTTCCCCCGGAAGCGAACCGAGTCCTGACGGAGTGAACGTCTGATCGTTTGTGAGAATGAAACAGTCGATTCTCTCTCCGCTCTGTCTGTACTGAAAATCAACGGTGTGCCAGCCTTCATCTAAATAGTAGTTAAAGCCCGAATATTTATATACATTGCTGACACTCACGTTATGCTCGGTGTATACCTTTGAGTCAATCGAGACCCATGATGACTTTGAAGCAGATGACGGTGCATAGTATCTCATATATAATTTATACTTGCCCTTTTTGCTGACCTTGAATTTATACCTTGCATGAGGCTCGTTGCTGTATGGCTCTCTGTTCTGCGCACTTCCAAGCTTTGCAGCCATATAGGTCTCGCCCGACGCGGTTTCGTCAAAATGCGTCTCCATGGGTGCCGAAAGCAGTCCGTCCTCCGCCTCAAAGAACCACGAACCGTCATGCTCTTCAAAAAACGGAATCGTTGTGTCGTTTTCAAGCTCCGCAACCGACGGGTAGTAGTCGGCGTTCTCCTCTGCCGTCTCCTCCTTCGTCTGTTCATACGGCGAAAAGGCGGAATCGCTTGTGATGATGAATTTGTCAAATTGCTGTCCGACCTTTCCTGCCTTGATTTTCAGACAATGCTCTCCGCTCCCAAGATAACCCATATCCACTCTTGTCCACGAAAACGCGGCTGAGCTTTTTCTGAAAAACACAAACGGCGCGTTTTCATCAATTGAGAAATAGGACAGGCTCGCTGTGCTTGACGGACTCTTTGCCCTGACAAACATATAATATTGGTTTCCGTCCGTTATGTTGAATTTATACAAAGCGTTATAGTCCTTTGTTTCGGGAGGCGCGGTTGTATATGCATACACAGTTTCACCGTGCTGCTCCGTCGCCGCGGCAAAGTTTTCGTAATCGTCAAAGCTTTCGCATTCAATCGTTATGTCATTTTCATTTGCAAAAACGATTCCCGAATCAAGCAAAACCGTGAATATAGCAATGCTCAGAATTAAAGAAATGACCTTTTTCATACACAAGACCTCCGAATACAATGTAAAAAATTATTTTGCAAATCTAATGCCGACAGGTATGCTTTGTCCGTCCTCAAATCTAATCAGGAATATCTCATCTGAATAGGCGGTGTCAATGCTGTAGTTCGCGGACGTCAGATTCAGTGTCACCGTTTCATTCGGGACTGCCTGACCGCTTGACGGAGTGATTTCAACCCGGCTGTCGTCTCCTGCAAGCCTGATGATTTCAAAGCCTGACGTTTTATCTCCGTTATACGTGAACGAAACCGCCGCGGAAGAGCTTTTGCTCATCGGCACATATTCCTTGCCGAGTGTGACGCTGACCTGTCTCAGCGGCAGCATTGAAGCAAAAGAGCCGTCCAGTGCGCCGACATTTCTGCCCTCAAATTCAAATCCGTTCTTTTTCACAGCCGCGCCTGCCCCCGGTGAGCCTTGATTCAGCGAGAAAAGACCCCAATCGACCGACTTGAACGACGGCGCCGCCAGAATTGCGTTTTCTTCCTTTTTGAGACCCGAGGCAATGCTTATTATCGGCGCGGAAAGATCCATATTATATATCAGATCGTTGTCAAACGATGAAACGCACTCCCCGTCCGCCTCGTTCCTCACCGAAATTGTGCCTGTGCCGTTGTTCACAATGATGTTGTTCCCTGTAACTGCATTATAATACTTCCCCGTCAGATTTACAATACCCTTTGTATTGTTGGTGGAATAGAAGGTATTATTGAAAATGTGCGTTATGCCCTGACCGTATTTCTTGTCGTTGCCGATTTTCACGAAATATTCGGTTCTGCCCCTTGAATCTCTTATGTCATGAATCAGATTGTTGAAAATGAATGACGGTCCGACACAGTTTGCCGCAGTTGAAATTCCCGTTCTGGAAGCGGTCATTCTGTTCCCGAAAAATCTCACGTTTCTTGCTCCGCCGTCCAGCTCTATGCAGTCGTCCTCGGCAAAAGCCAGCAGATTCCCGTATATATCGCAGTCAGCCGCAAATCCGCCGTCCGCCGAGAAATTGCCGTTTCCCTCTATGCAGTCGTTAAATCTGTGATTGCTGCTGCCAACAATGTTGTTATATCTGACTGTGATTCTTTCGCCCTTGACATATATTCCGTTTGACCCCTGCGGGTGTGAAAAGCTCCATGTGACACCGTCCCTTTCGCCCTTCCACGGCGTGGAATTTCCGTTCGGTGAATGTATGTCACAGTTCTCCACCAGAATGTCGGAAACTCCGATCATCTTTATTCCTGCGTCATAGTTAATCTCATCACCGTTTTTGTCAATCAGTCTGACGGTTGCAACAGTGCCGTCGTCATTATACGCCGTCGCCGTGACCGTGCCGACTCTTCCCCAGTTTGAAATGTCACAGTTTCTGATTATAATGTTAGAGCAGGACGAGGCAATGTCAATCCCGTTCTTAAAGCCGCCTTTAACCGTCAGCCCGTCCAGAATGACATAGGACGAATTGACAAGCGAAACGCTCTCGTCTGTGCTGTCCCCGGGATTAATCACAAGACCCTCGCCGCGCACCCTGATATATCCGTTTTGGTTTCCCTTCAAGCCGTCAAGCACCAATCTTCCGTTTGAATCGAGATAGTCCGCGGCATTAACGGATTTTGAAATGCTCACATTTGAGGACAGTGTTTTTGTGTCTGTGTCGCTTATTCCCACAACCTCATTGCCCTTTTTCAGCACAGCATATATGCTGTATTCCGTGTTCTCCTCCAGATTTACAATGCTTGTCGTATATCCGTTTAAGACATCGGAATATACAGCGGGATATGCCGCTGTATATTCCTCACCCTTTTTTGCATAAAAGACCTGACACGAATCCGCTCCGTCACTGTCCGTATATACACTTATGCTGCTGTAGGTCGGAACAACATTTGTGACAGCTAATTCTGATTTACCGTTTTTTTTTGCGGTGTGTGGCTGACCTGATAGTTCTTCAGCGGGTGATTGATTCTTGCAAGCTCGTCACAAACAAGCTTTGCAAGCACGTCCGCGCCGTATACCGCAAAATGAGTTCTGTCCTTTGTTGCGGAATCCTTGTTATACACCGAACCCGCAAATTCGGAATCGCCGATATATCTTGTGTCGCCTGCGTCCACAAAGAGCCACATGTCTTTTTCAACGTTTGCATATCCCTGCTCCGCAATCCATGCGCTTTGCAGCTCCATCAAATCTATGAGCAGCACATTGTTTTCCTCTGCAACCTCTCTCACAGCGTCAGGATATGCACCGTGTCCTTCCATGCCCACAAAGATACCGCCGTCCTGAGCCAGTGCTCTTGCTGTCGGGGTAACAAGAATCGGGGTTGCGCCCTTAGCCTTAATCTCGTCAATATATCCTCTCAAATTGTCCTTATATGTTGAATTGTAGTTCGCATATAAGCTTTCGCTTGCCTTCTGGTCATTATGTCCGAACTGAATGAACACATAATCGCCCTCGGATATTGCCGCTGCCGCGTCAGTCCAATATTGCGCTCTGAATGATTTGGTGCTTGTTCCGGGAACCGCACGGTTGTCAATCGTCACCTTTTCGGCGTCAAAATAGTTCGGCAGCATCTGTCCCCAGCCCTTCTGAGGATATGAAGTGTCATCATAGTCTGCAACTGTTGAGTCGCCGATGAGCATGATTTTGACACCTGTTTTGTCGGTTTTCACTTTTTCGGTCATCGGTCTGTCAAGCGGCTTGAGTGCGTTGCCTGTCCATGCAAATGCCTTGAAGCTGTAGATGTCTGCATTCTCACCCAATGAATATGCCTCATCAAGCGGAATGAACTCGGTTTTTCCGTTCTCCTGTGCAGACGGCACTTCAAGAGTTATGGCTTTTTCAAGAACAGCACCTTTGTATATGCCGAGAATGAGCGTTGCCTCGCCGTCAGAATTTTTCTTCACATATACGCCCGTCAGCGTGCCTCCGTTCACAGCCTCCGATTGGCTGTTTCCGTCCGCGTCCGCATATCCGAAACCTTTAACCTCAATATATTTCGGATTGTCTGCCTCAAGACCCGACAAATAGGTTCTGAGAGTTGATGCCGCAGCGTCGATTCCGCTCTGTGCCGCACCGCTTTCAAGAACGCTCTTTGCCGACGCAAGCTGTGCGCTGATTCCGTTCACTGTTTCATCGCTGTAGATTCCCTTGACCCAAAGCAGCTCCGCGTCGCGTATAGCTTTTACCAATGCACCGCAGCTTGCAGTTTCTGCGGCATTTTCGTTGGCTTTATACACACTGATGTTGTCATAATAAATTCTCGGTCCGTATGCATAGCTGCCCGAATTCACCTCTTTGGTGAGAGTCAGAGTGTTGATTTCGCCGAATTTGAGCGTGCTGTCAGTTGACGTTTTGGCGTCGGTGAAAACAGGTTCGCCGTCAATATACATGCTCTGATTTGCACTCACTGCGCTGTCAGAATTTGTCGCCTTGATTTCAATTCTCACTCTGTGCCATTCATCATCGTTCAAAGGCTTCGTATATGTTGTTGATGATGTTTGGTAATCATAGTTCTTTGTTCCGCTTATTCTCGCGTATCTTTTATAAACCAAGCCGTCCGAGCCTTTGATTTTCACATTGAACAAACCGTTACTGTCCGTATTATCCGACGCATTGCATTTAATGGTTAAATCCGAGCCTGTTTTTCTCAGGTCATGCGTCATCAAATCAAATTCAAAAATTAATTTTGCGTCGGGACCCTCATTTGCAGCACTGTATTCAATTCCGTTTATCGTTGTTGCCTCTCCGGGAATCTGAACGCCGTTTCCCGATGTCACCTCATTTTCTGTTACAAGGTTTACTGTTGCTGCCTTTGCAGCTGTTGTATATGTGCTGCCGAATTTTCCGATACCGTATGTTCCGTCAAAGAAATCCGAGCTGTCACTTTCATAACCCTTGCTGTATTTAAGTCCGCCCGTCGGATATGAAACACTTTCTGTTGCCTTTTCAATTGATGCGATCATTGTACTTAATCTTGCAAAGTCAGCCTCGGTATATCCATTGCCCACAGCACCGAGATAAAGAGTCTTGCAGCTCTCGACCTGTGTCGTGTAGGAAGTATATTGATCTTCCGTAATTGTTCCTGCATTCTTAGCCATTGTAAGCTTTGAAGGAAGACTCCAGATTCTTTCTCTGTATGAATAATAGTCTGCAACTGCATCTCCGTTTGAAGAATATACGTATACATTATCCAGTTTAATATGTTTAGTATCTTCCTTTGTCTCTCCCTGTTTTCTCGTAAATACAAGTGTCCTTATATTGTTTCGGCTCATGAAACTGTCCTTATCAGCAATAAAGGCTATATTGCTTTTCACAAGTGCGCCGTTCAGATAAAGGTCAAATGTCTGCACAGCCTTTTCGTTATCTGTTAAATGAACAACAAATCTGATATTGTTCCATTTATCCACTTGAAATGAAGAACCGTTCAAATCCGCATATTCAATTGCGGACACCGTGCCGTCGTCTTTTAACGTGTAATCTTTTATCTCCTGAAGTGTACCTGCTGTACCTGTTGATTTAATTGCAAAACCGAGCGAAGCATATTTTAAGCTCAATCGGTCTACCGAATTGGTCGTATTAATTACATCTGAATCACAAAGGTATACCGTTTCGGTAATTTCAGAAGTTGTTGTGACGCAATGGAAATCAAAATCAATATACAAATCGGTTGCAGCACCTACATTTGCAAAAGAGGTATCCGTAACATCATACGCCGTACTAAACGGAAAAAAGCATGAAGTTGTCGTGTTCTTTTGCAGCTGTAAATACTTTGCCCCGTATAATTCCGACTCATCTCCGCTGCCGGTATTACCTAATTTGACACGGTTACTCGCATTGTTGGTGACTCTGACTTCATCTCCCGAATATGTCCATGCGGTGCCTGCCGCCGTAAGCGATGTCATCAAATCAAAGTTTTGCCCGTAAATCTTGGTGACAGTGGTCGTATCGGCAGCGAGGACAGGCACATACACTGCGCTAAACACCATCATTATTGATAACAATGAAGAAATAAATCGTTTTTTCATAATATTTCACTCCTTTGAAAACATACCTTCGGGGCTAACCCCGAACGGTCTTATAAAATTTTTTCTTAACCTTTAACCGCTCCAACCGTCAGACCCTGAATGAAGTATTTCTGGAAGAACGGATATACAATTAATATCGGGCCCATTGCCACAACGCAAAGAGCCATTCTCACGCCCTCCTTCGGCATGTCCGCAAGGCTTGCCGCCGATGACACAAGCTCAGGGTTATTCTTCAGGTCATCTATGTTTGCAAGCAGGTTCTGCAAATAGAACTGAAGATTATAGAGCTTTGCCGAGCTGACAAAATAAATCGGCAGGAGCCAGTCGTTCCAATATTTCAAGGTCTGGAACAGGGCTATTGTCGCAATGCCCGGAACCGCAATCGGCGTGACAAGCGTGAAGAATATTCTCCACTCACCCGCACCGTCAAGCTTTGCCGATTCAATGACGGCTTCGGGAACAGAGCTTTTGAAGAACGTTCTTAAAATTAATGTGAACCACGCATTCATACAATACGGAAGTATCAGCCCGAACAGCTTGTCATTCAGGTGCAGTATGTTTGTGCAAACCATATACCATGCCACCAAGCCGCCCGAAAAAAGCATTGTGAAAAACACAAAGAAGGTGAAGAACGATTTGAATTTGAAGTCGGACCGTGACAGCGGATATGCATACAGCCCCATTACTATGACGCTTATCACCGTGCCTATCACCGTTGTTAAAATCGTAACCTTATATGCGTTGAATATTGCTTTTTTTGAAATCCATATGTACCGATATGCTTCCAAGCTGAAGTCACTCGGTATGAATTTATAGCCGCTTGTTGTGATTCCTGCCTCTGATGTAAACGAAACACTGATTACAAGTATAAGAGGCAAAATACATGACAGCACCAACAAGATGAGTACAATATGCAGAATTATTTCTGCAATGTCTGCTTTTTTCTTTTTCATATTTTCCTCCTAAAACATTGCGTTTTCGTTATCAATTCTTTTGATTATTGCATTTGTGGCAAGCACAAGTATGAAGCCGACTGACGACTGGAAAAAGCTTGCCGCGGACGACATTCCGATTCCTGTGATTCCGCCTTGTCCCAGCATGTTATACACAAACGTGCTGATTACATTTGTTACGGGATACAGCGCACCCGAGTTCATCGGCACCTGATAGAACAAGCCAAAATCGGCATTGAATATTTTGCCTATATTCATAATCGTCATTATTGTCATGACGGATTTCAGGCTTGGCAGCGTCACGTGCATAATCTGCTGAAATCTGTTCGCGCCGTCAATCTCGGCAGCCTCATAAATCTGAAGGTCAATGCCCGCAATCGCCGCAAGGTAAACTATGCTTCCGTATCCCATTGTTTTCCAGAAATGCACAAAGCTCAAAATAAACGGCCATGGCTTGGTGTTGACATACCAGTTCACCTCGTCAATTCCAAGCAGCGGAAGAATTGATTTGTTCAAAAATCCGTTCTCCACGCTCAAAAAAGCATATACAATGTAGCTGACAATTACAAATGACAGAAAATGCGGCATAATCAGAACCGTCTGATAAACCTTTGACAACCTTTTATTCCGCACCATGCTCAGAACAATTGCAAGCGCAACATTAATCAGCAGTCCCAAGAATATGAACACAAGGTTATATGCTATGGTGTTGAACAAAACCACTGCGGTGTCCGATGAATTGAACAAAAACTCAAAGTTCTTGAATCCGCACCACGGGCTGCCGAAAATTCCAAGGTTGGCATTAAACTTTTTAAATGCAATTATTATTCCGAAAATGGGCAAATAACTGAAAATTATTGTAAACACAAATCCCGGCAGGAGCATGGTGAAAAGCGGCGCGTTTCTTTTCACCTCTTTTGAAATGCCGGATAAAGCTGTTTGTTTCTTCACATTTCCGTTCGTCAAGGCTTTCATGCTGAAAATCTGTCCTTTCTTATTTTTTGCTTAAATATTCGTCATACTGCTTCTGCCAGCTCTCAATAATCTTATCTATTCCGGCTTCTTTAAGCTTTTTCACATATTCCTCAATCACGGCATCGGGATCCATCGCTCCCAGAATCGCCTGTTTTCTGTATTCCTTCTGAACCGCTCCGACCGCAACCTTTTCAAGCTCAAACTCCGAATTGTCGGAATAGAACCCGACAACATCGTTGTGAACAACTCTGCTGTTGAATTCCTTATACTTTTCGTGCTTGTCCTTATCCTCGCCGACCCTCAGCTTGTTCAGGAATATATTCCCGAGCATCCACTGATATTGATACATATCATATCCCGAGCCCTCAATCTGCTCAACCATTCCGTCAGAGTTCACGTTATAATGAACACCCTCAACCCCGAATACAATCAGATTGGCAAGATACGGATCGGAATATAACAGGTTCAGGAATCTCATCACTCTGTATGGGTTCTTGCTTGAATTTGAAAGCAGGAGCATGGAAGCAGTCGGGAAATTTTCCGTCACAACCGTAATTGCCTGCTGGTCAATCGGATATTCCATGTCGGGAAATCTTTCAAAGCATGAACCCGGTTTCAGCGAACCTATGGTGCAGAAGGCTTTGCCTGCCTTAAACCTTGCAGACGCGTCCGACGCTGTGAGCACGTCTTTTTTCACAAGACCCTCCTGATAGAATCTTCTCGTCACTTTTGCCAGATTTCTGAATTCTTCAGTATCGGGGAAAATCTGCATTTTGCCTGTTGACTTGCCCTCGTCAAGATATACCACGCAGTCGGTGACAGGCATCATATATGACAGCGTATTCTGAGGGCTGACTGTTGTGTCCCATTCCATCGGATATTCCATGCCCGGCTCATTTTCCTTGATTTTCTTCAGGTATGGCTCCAAGTCTTCAAGAGTTTTCATCTTTGACATGTCAATTCCATACTTTTCCGCAATGTCCGTTCTGTAGATCCAGCCCCACTCAGCACCCAGCTCCTTGAGAATCGGAATGCCTCCGAGCTTGCCGTCAACATATGCACTGCCGAAAAATGTTTCCGCGTCCTTGAACTGTTCCTTCAGGTCGGGCATATAGTCGTCCACATAATCTGCCATATCAAACAGAACTCCGTTTCGAACCGAGTCGGCATAATCAATGGTGCCCGAGCCGCAGAATGCAAGGTCAAATTCTTCTCCTGCCGCCACCGCTGTTGTCATCTTCTTTGTATACTGTGCGGCGTCAAGGATTTTAAGCTTCAATGTTGCATTGATTTTATCCTTCAGGTATTCATTCACCTTTGCCTCAACGGTCTCGACATCGTTCTGAGCCGCAGCTCTTGTGTACCAGACAATTTCATACGGGTCATCGGGAACTTTGTTCGGGTCTTCTCCGTTTCCCACCTTACCGTTTCCGCACCCTGCGCATGACGCAAGTGCCGCTGCCGATAATACAAATGCAAGCACTCTCTTAAACTTCATTAAGAACAACCTCCTTATATAACTTAATTTTTCCTTAATTATTTTCTGTTTTTTAAGTTATCCGAATCCGCCTCTTAAAATCGGGTTCGGACAGCTGACAACGGTTTACTCCCCGAACAGCTTGTAATACTCGGCACACATCATCAAAAACGCGCCCACGCCGTGAAGATCGTTTTCGTTTCTCGGAACTGAGGCGTAATATGCAAAGTTGTCGATTCCTGTTCCGATCACAACATTGGAAACGAAAAAGTCTCCGCTTGCGTCCTCTCGCATCAGCTTCATCACTCCGTCATAGCTCTCGCGCGCGGTTTCTTTGAAGCTGTCATCAAGGACTCCCATTCTGACTCCCTTGCACAGGGAATAAACATACAGACAAGTGCACGACGCTTCCAAAAAGTTTCCTTCCATGCCGCCCTTGTCAACAATGTTATACCAAACCTTGCTGCCGCTGTCTCTGAATTTCAGCAGAGCGTTAATTATGCTTCTTTCATTTTCCGCGAACAGCTTTCTCTTTTCGCTTTCGGGCGGATAGTTTTCCATTATATCAAGCATAGCCATGGTATACCACCCCATCGCTCTGCCCCATTTTTCGGGAGACCTTCCGGTTTCCTTATCGCACCAGTGCACTTTCTTCGAGCAGTCCCAGCCATGAAAGAAAAGTCCTGTTTTCTCGTCCTTCAGATATGTATTCATCAGGTCGGTCTGTTTCTCGACCTCTTCATAGAATTCAGCGTTATTTGTTCTCCTTGCATATTCTGCCATGAAGGGACTTGCCATGTATATTCCGTCCAGCCACATCTGGTCGGGGTGTCTGTCCTTATGCCAGAAGCCGCCTTTTTCGTTTTTCTTCCAGTTTTCAAGAAGACCGATTAAGGCTTTGATTGCCGTCATATAACGCTCATCATTTGTTTTGTCATATAAAAAGTACAACAGATTTCCGGCTTGAATATCGTCAAGCTCGTCCTTCTGCATACACTTGACGTTTCCGTTTTCATCAATCACGCTGTCAACCCATCTTTTTATATAATCAAAATACTTTTCATCATTCGTTATTTCATATATCATCTGCATTCCTCTCAGGAAAACGCCCTGATGATAATGAAATCTGCCCTTTGGCGGTAAATCCTCAGCGTTAATTCTCATCATGGTTGCCAAAGACTGTTCAGCATATTGAAGAGAGGTTTTTTTCATGTCCATTAATAACATAACTCCTTTTCATACTTTTATTTAAGTATACCATATTAATCACTTCATTGCTTGCTATATATCAATAAAAAATCAACATAATTTGCGATTATTTTTCAAACATGTATTGATTTATCCTTTAAACTGTGATATTATCATAAAAAACGGGATACGTGAATTTAAGAGAGGTTAAAATGAACATTAAAGCATTTGAATATTATAACGATAATTATGATTTATACTTTGTATACAAGAATGCAAATTCCGTTGACACGGATATGCTTGCGAATCATTCCCACCGTACGCACGAGATGTATTATCTGCGCGAGGGGCAGCGTAATTTCTTTATAAACGGCGAATTGAGATATGTGACGGCTCCTTCTCTCATCATCATTTCACCGTCGGTTGAACACCGAACCGCCGGAAACTATCCGACAAACTATTCGTGCTTCATTATGAATATGAATCTGAATATTCTTCCGAAGCACCTGCTTCACGACCCTTCCCTGAAGCCGTTTTATGAAAAAAAATCATATTTTTTTGAGCTTGACTCGGAGGAAGCGGCATTTTTTGACAAATTATTATCCAAATGCGCACTGGAATTTTATGACAAGAAAAGTGGATTTAATATAAAAATGTATGAATATTCACTTTCATTTTTAAACAAATCAATAGACCTTTTTGATAAGGGCAATTCGGTCTCATATTCCGAAAAAATCACCCACACGCAAAGAGCGGTCGTGGAAATCATTAAATATATTGAAAATCACGCAGCCGATAATCTGAGTCTTGAGTTTCTGTCGGAGAAATTTTTTGTCAGCCCCTGTCATCTGAGCAGAAGCTTTAAAATGATTGCCGGTATGTCGCTGCACGATTACATCTCAAAGGTTCGCCTCAACAAGGTGAAAAGTCTTCTGGACAATCACAGAGAAAAAAAGCTGTCCGAAATATGCAAGCTGTGCGGCTTCAACAATGAAACTCATCTGATCAGGTCATATAAAGCATATTTCGGAATAACACCTCATCAGTATAAAATAAACAAAAAGCATAAATGATTAACAGCCGCCGCTCTTTTTCATTTGCCGGCATTTCCTCAAAATTATCCATAAATTTCATTGGATAAATTTCTACACAATGCAAATAATATGCCTGTAAAACAAGTACATGATGTTAGCTGTCCGAACCCGATTTAAGAGGTGTTTTTCCGCCCAAACGGTGTTAAAATACGCGGCAATTCATCAAGAATTACCTCTGTTTCAGCCTTGTTTGAACGAAAGCTCCCGCTCTTAAATTTCTTTGAACTTAATCGGAAAAAACTTTGAGAAGATTTTGATTCGGAAAAGACAGGTCGGCTTGACGCCATGCAAAGACGACAAATCAAAACATTCCGAATTACACCGATTAAGGCGGATTCGGGCAGCTAATATCAGGTTAACGTCGAAAAGGAGATTATATATGAAAGCAACAGGCATAGTAAGGCGAATAGATGACCTCGGGCGCGTTGTCATTCCAAAGGAAATCAGAAGAACAATGCGTATTCGCGAGGGCGACCCGTCACTGACGACACTGACACAGACAGAAAAACTCCTTTGCCTCTCATCAGCTCTTGAAAACTTGCGCCCAA
>CAKSIW010000002.1 GCA_934463175.1 uncultured Clostridia bacterium
GCAAGCATAACATTGTTTCCGTATTCGTCTGCCATACCGCCCAAAAATTCTTTGACACAGCCTTTGCCGAAAGCCACCTTTGTGCTGTTTTCAAAAATAAAACTGTTCATTTTATTTTCCTCGCTTTCTGTAATCAGTATAACACATTTGTTTTCGGAAAAGAAGTATCTTTTGGTTTCCTTGTTCAAACCAAAAGGTTTATACCAACAAAAAAAAGGCAACCCTTTCGGATTGCCCCGACAAACACTTTACAGTCCTGAGTCAATCAGTCCCTTTGTCATCAATATTTCTGTTTACCGTTTCAGCTTTGACACTGCTTCCAAAAACTCATTAACCACCGGAGACGGCTTGTCCGAGTGTAAAATGCCGAACGGAGTCGTATATTCCCACTCAATCGGCACCATTCGGAGCAGCGGATGAATGTTTGACCACTTCTGAAAACCGATTAAGATTTCCTCGCCGTTTTCGCAGCGGTTGAAAACATCAATATTGAAAAACGGTACGTCGATTATCTTAATATCAGGGTGGTTTTTTTCAAGCTCATCTCTCACAGCGTCTGTGTGTCTGTTCCAGCCGCGGCGGATAAGCATAACGTTTTCGCCATACAAATCAGACAATTTGAGCTTTTCCGAAAAAGCAAGCGGGTGATTGATTGACAGCGCACAGCACAACTTGTCATCTTCAATCTTCTGTGCTCTGCAATTGTCAATACCCCAAAAGTTTTCATCAAACCACCCTGAAACTATATCTATGTTTTTCCCGAAATTCGCGAGTATCTCACGGGAGATTTCCGGTGTGTTTTCAAAAGGAATGATCTGAAATTTTATTTCGGGACAATGCTCTTTAATTTCAGGCCATAATTCCACAATATACTGTGCAGGTGTTATAAACGAATTTCCGATACGAATGGTTTTTTCTTCACCCTGCATAGCATTCTTCGCCCTTGTGACAGAATCCTTGGAATACTGAATGAGATATCTTGCATCGCCGTAAACAGAGCGTCCTGCCTTGGTGAGTTCAATGCCCCTGTGCGACCGTTCAAAGAGCGTGAGTCCAAGCTCCTGTTCCAGAAGATTTATCTGTTTTATCACCGCGGTGGAAGATATATATAAGCCTTCAGCCGCTTTTGAAAAGCTGCCCAAATCCGCAACGGAAATAAAGGTTTCCAAATGCTTGTTATACATAGGTTTGCCTCCGATAAATAAATTTCACAAATATAATTATAACACAAGTCTGTGAAATTTTCAAGAAGCTATGAATTTTGCGTTTTTAAACAAAACATCTGCATTTCTGTATGCTTTGAACCCCTCATTTATCTGACCGCTTTATATCCGTTAAAAACGCCGTAGCCCGAATTGCTTTCCATTACCTCCGATTTGCCCTAAAGCATTTGCCCGAGTCTCATATACAAAATCGGATACGGCCCGCCCTCCTCATCACATTCGCTTCTCTTATATGTCACAAAGCCCAAATGCTTGTAGAAGCCCACAGCCTGCGGATTCTGTTCGTTGACCGTAACCTCGCGGACTCCGTAATTCCGAATGCCGCACTGCACAAGCTGCTTTCCGACTCCCTTGCCCCTTTCCGCGGGAGACAGGAAAAGCATTTGCAGACGGCTGTTTTCCGTTCCCATGAAAGCAACAGCCTTTCCCTACCCTGTCTCGGCAATAATTAAATGTTCAACCTCTTTCAGAGCCTGCGGAACATATTCTTTAATCCGTTTCACCTCAGAATCGGACAAAAAAAGATGTGTTGCCCGAACGGAAGCTTCCCAAATTTCAAGCAAGCCTGCCAGAAGCTGCGGCGTTCTCTCCCAAGTCTCATATATTTTCATGTCTGCCGTCCTCTCTCTTTTCGATTTATCCGCCCCGACCGCGGCATGTCACCTTGTCATTGCCTGTATTTCTTCTTCAAGCAGCTTAAAGACCTTCGCAACCAGATATCCGTCTGCAATTGCGTGGTTGAGCCGCACCGTGACGGGCATCAGGAGCCGTCCGTTTTCCTCTCTGTATCTGCCCCAGTTTATTATCGGCGCAAAAAACAAATAACCGTCAGGCAGTTCGATGTTCAGCGAATCATAGCTCAGCCACGAAATGTATGACGCGTCAAACCAGTTCGGGTGATTTGCCGCGTCAAGCCCATATTCCCGTGTTTCCTTTGCTCTCGCGATGTCCCTTGCACAATTTTCATAAAATGTTCTGTAGTCCTCAAAATACTCCGTATAGACAGGCGTGCAGGTTTCGGTGTCATCATGGAATATATACTGGGTCGGATTAATTTTATCATAGCATATCAGCGTGTCGGTCTGCCACAAATATCCCATTTTATAATCATCACGCGAGTTCAGCACCTTTGCCAGAATATACAGAAAGTTTATATAAAACTTCGTTCCCGTCTTTTCCGAATACCGTTTAAGCTCTGTCACATCAATTCTTGAAGTGATTGAGGTTGAGCATTTGCAGTCCTCTGAGAAGTGGCGGAAAACGCCGCTTCTGTAGTATTTTTCTTTGTCTATAACCTTATAATTCATTTTTGCCTCCTCATTTTCTGCACTTCGCTCTTCCAATATTCATTGTCAAGCTCCCACATTTTACCGCTTAAGTGCAGCTTTTCAAACATTTTATAAAGATATTTCACCTTCAGCGAGGGCTTCGGCTTTTCCGCATTCCTTTCAACTCCCGCCGCCGCACGGTCAAGCTTTTTTAAAAAGCTTTTCTTGAATTTATCGGGCATATCGTTCCAGAAATACCCCCACACCGGCTGAGTCACGGTATATGTTTTTGCAACGCCCCAATAATCCATGCTGTCTTTGATGTCCTTTGCGGCAGATTTCAGTCCTCCGCCTCCTGCGGTTGTGATTATGACAGCCTGCTTGTTTCTCATGTCAAAATTCGGGCGGTGAACAAGCCACCGATAGCCATAGTGATCCAAAAATGATTTTATCTGCCCCGGTGCATGAAAGCACCAGACAGGACAGCAGAAAACTATGAGCTGCGACTTTGCAAATGCTTCATTAATCGGCTTCAGATATTCAGCCCCTCCGCACCTGTCCTCATTCCCGTTCAGACAGGCATAGCAGCCGCGGCATATGTGCGGCATGTCATCTGGCAGGGTGAACTCAAAGACCTCGCCGACATCTTTAAGCCTTGACACAAGATATTTTGCCGCGCCCCACGTGCTGCTGTTTTTCCTTTTTGTTGCTTTAATTATTGTTACATTCATAATATCACCATACCTTCGCACCGCTCTCGGGTGCATTTCTCAGGTTTCACAACCTCACTTGCTGTCCGACTTCACATATTTTAAAATCAGCATTCCCTTTATTATCATAAGCACAAACGCGGCGGACGCCGCATAGGCATATCTTGCCATTGCCAGAAACAGCGCCGCAAAAATCCCGATCAGCACCGAAGCATGAGTCAGCACCTTCTGCCCTTTTGCAGTATTCCGGAACGACAGCAGAAGCTTTGCTGCACCGAGCGCGGCGAGAACCGCAAACAGAATTCTGCATGTCATGAGATTAAACGGCGAGGTCTCGGAAAACTCAAACAAATTCACGGCAAAGACGCCACAGTCTGCCGTTTTGGGATACAGCGGCAAAGCAGCAAGCGCAAGCCACTGCACATCTGAAGCTCCGAGCAGAAGATCACACAGACTTTTCATGTTGTCCTTGTTCTCCTTCTCGGCAATGGAAATGATTTTTTCGCCCGACAGCAAGACGTCAATCGATACCGAAAAAAATCTTGATATTTCCTTAAGCGAATCAATGCTCGGGTATCCTCTGCCCGATTCCCATTTTGAAACCGCCGTTCTCGACACAAACAATGCCTCTGCAAGCTCATCCTGTGTGAGTCCCTTATTTTTCCTCAGCTCACAAAGCTTTTCCCCGAACCCCACTCACAACACCTCTCAATCAGTTTTTATCAGTGCCGCACATCAGCACAGCACCCTTATAGACATAAAACAGTCCTGCACTGAGCAGCATTCCGCCGAAAATATCGGTGAACCAATGAACACCCGAGACGAGACGCCCAATCACCATGAATGCGGAAAACAAAACTGTCACGGTGCAAACCGCACTCCGCACCGCAGGGTTTTTCACTCTCCGTTTTGTCTGAAAGACAAGCGTTGGCATGACGCTTAAAACAAGCAGTGTCGTTGATGACGGATATGATGTCTCCATTCTTCCCTCAATCGGAATCGGTCTGTAGTTTATCGGTATCATTTCAAAAATCAAATAGCCGAGTATTACAATAAAGTAATATATGCCGAGCAGTGTAATATCGTAATCCACCTTTAAAAGACTTCTTCTCTCAATCAGCTGAGCAAGACCGATTACGCCGAAAGCCATGCAGACAGCAAGCGGCACAAGTCCGAGCCAGTCGGTCACGGTATAGAGCAGCAGGTGCACTCCCGTCAAGCTGAAGAACCAACAATTCAGAGCCGCAAAGCCTATATTCGTTCCGTTTTGTCCCCAAGGTCTCACATCTGCCGTTTGAATCAGCACCGTCCATGCGGCAAACGCCAATGCAAGCATAATTCCCGCGGAAAACACTTTTCTTCCGTTTCTTCTCATTTTTCACTCTTCCTTTACGTTTAATTTCGCCGTCAGGCTGAATCAAGCGTAACACAGAACACGGAAAAACTAAAGAATCGGTGCGTCACATCTGCGACACCAACCGTGTCACAGCCCTTGCAGAGTGTTGAAGGTGCGGTAAAACAGCCTGACATGCGCGTCCAGCTTTTCCCTGCACTCCTCCTCGCGTGCCGGCTGACGGTCGCAGACACCTATGAGCATGATAATCGGTGACACATACATCAGCGCAAGAGTTTCGGGGTTTTCATCTTTCAGTTCTCCCTCGTCAATGAGCCTTTTAAATATTCCTGCATGATATGCGACAATCCGTTCCACATATCTCCCGGAATACAGCGCAGAAAGCTCCGCTGTGCGAAACTGCTCAATGGTCATCATTTTGCGGAACAGGCTTATGTTTTTGTCATGAAGCGAAAAATTGAAAATCTGATGTACCTTTTCAATCAGTGCCTCCTCCGTAACCTTTGAAAACAGTGCAACGTCACGGTCAGAATGTTCGACGTGAATTGCAATCCCGTCCGTATATTTTTCAAATTGCTTTGAAGTGTCGCTGACAATTGCGTCAAAAATCGACTGCTTGCTCGGATAGTGATTATACAGCGACGGTGCTTTAATCCCCACAGCCCTTGCAATTTCTCCGACGCTGACAGAATCATAGCCGTTTTCCGCAAACAGCTCCAGTGCCTTTTCAAGTATCCTCTTTTTTGTATCCTCCTGTTTCATAAGCCCTCCTAACTAACGTTTGTTAGTGTAATTATATCACGCAATATAGTTTTTGTCAAGCGTCTGTTGTTCAAATTAAAACAGCGGCAACGCTTTCGCATTGCCGCTGTTTTTAATTGAAGCTCCTACACCGCATATTTTTCTTTATACATTTTATACTGCTCATCAAATGACACATCACCGTGTTCACGAAGATTCTGCAAATATTCATGAGTGTCAAAGCTGTCCTCCGCAACCTGAATCAGACAAACCGCAACATTGGAGCAATGGTCTGCAACCCTTTCGCAGTTCGTGATGAAGTCGGAGAATATGAATCCCGACTCAATGGTGCATTCGCCGTTCTGAAGTCTTTGAATGTGTCTTTTCTTCAGCTTGAACTTAATTCTGTCGATGACCTGTTCGAGCGGCTCAATCCGCTTTGCAAGCTCCAGATCCTCGTTTTCAAACGCCGAAACCGTGTTTTCGAGGATTTCACATATCGCACGGCTCATGATGTCAATCTCGCGGATTGCGTCCTTTGAAAAAACAATGCCCTTTGAATGAATTTCCTCCGCAACCTTCAAAAGGTTCACCGCATGGTCTGAAATTCTTTCAAAATCACCGATTGTGTGCAGCAGGTTTGAAACCTCATGGCTGTCCTCAACCGTCAGACTCTCGCGCGAAAGCTTGACAAGATATGTTCCGAGTCTGTCCTCATAGCTGTCAACCAAGGTTTCGTCCTCCTGGATTTTCCTGACCGCGTCACGGTCAAAGCTGATTATGAGCGAAAGCGATGATTCCAATGATTTTTTTGCAGTCTCCGCCATCTGATGTGTCAGCTTTTTGCTCTGAGCAATTGCAACAGCAGGAGTTGAAAGAAGCCTTTCGTCCAGAAGCTCGGTCTGCTCCTCGCGGTTTTCCGCTCTGATAATCAGATATGAAAGCTCCTCAAGCTGTTTCATGAACGGGAACATTATCACCGTTGAGAAAATCTTGAATGCCGTGTTCACAATTGCAATTCCCACAGGACTTGAAAACTCATTCAGAATCTGAGGCGACAGCGCAGCCTTCACAATGCAGTATATCGTTGTCACCACAACCGTTCCGATTATGTTGAACGACAAATGGACAACCGCCGCGCGCTTTGCGTCCTTGTTTGTTCCGATTGACGCCAGAATTGCTGTGATACACGTTCCGATGTTCTGACCCATAATAATCGGCAGTGCTGTTGCATATGTTATGTTGACTGACGCTGAAAGTGCCTGCAATATGCCGACAGACGCGGACGAGCTTTGGATTATCGCCGTGAACACGGCACCCATAAGTATTCCGAGAAGCGGATTTGAGAAAATCGTCAGAAGTCCCGCAAACTCAGCCGAATCCTTGAGCGGTTCAACCGCTCCGCTCATAACGTCCATGCCCACAATAATCAGGGTGAAGCCCAGGAAAATTGAACCGATGTCCTTGTTTCTTGTGTCCTTGCTCGCTGTTATCATCAGAATTCCGACAACGCCCGCAACATAGCAAAGGTTTGTTGCACTCAGCATCTGAATGAACACATTTTCACTGTGAATGCTTGTCAGGCTCAAAAGCCAGCCTGTCACCGATGTTCCGATGTTTGCGCCCATAATGACACCGATTGACTGACTCAGCTTCATAACACCCGAATTGATGAAGCCGACAACCATAACCGTTGTTGCGGACGAGCTCTGAATGACCGCCGTCACGCCGAGTCCGAGCATAACCGCCTTGAACGGATTGCTTGTCACATTTTCAAGAAAGCTTTTCAGTTTATTGCCCGCACTTCTTTTAAGTCCGTCCCCCATGACGTTCATTCCGTACAGGAACACCGCAAGACCGCCCAAAAGCGCAAGAAATGAAAAAATATTCATTATAACCCTCCGATATAATCTGTCAATAGTATAATTGTTATTATTTCACTTTTATGTAAAATTTAAAATCTTTTTATGTTAAATATATGTAAAATTTTGCAGTAATTTAGTATATATGTATATAAAATGTGTTAATTGACAAGAATGGTAATTTAGGTTATACTTGAAATACAGAAAAGAGGTTTAATTCCAATGGATATATATGAACTTTTATGCAAGCTGACAGCACATGACGGAATATCGGGCTTTGAAGGCGGTTTTGCGGAAAACGCGGCAGAACTGCTTCGCACATTCTGCGACGAGGTGACGGTCAGCCGTCACGGCTGCGCTGTCGGGCTTATGCGTTCCGGAGTGCCGGGCGCAAAAAAGCTTATGCTGGAGGCACATCTTGACAGAATCGGTCTGATTGTGACAGGTATTGATGACGGCGGATTTGTGAGCTTTTCCGCACTCGGCGGTGTTGACGAAAGGATTCTTCCTGCCTCGGAGGTATATATTCAAGGCAAAAGGTCGGTTTACGGAATCATCGGGGCAGTTCCCCCTCATCTCACAACCGCCTCCGACAGGAGTGCCGCGCCTAAAATTGAGGATTTGCTGATTGACACGGGTATACGCGGTGAAGAGCTGAGACAGCTTGTTCGGGTGGGTGACCCGATTCTTCTGAAATCGGAATGTGTCAGACTTTCGGAAACACGCGTCTCCTCAGCCGCACTCGACAACAGGGCAGGTATGGCGGCGGTCATTGACTGTGCGCAGAAAATACGCGGAAAAAGCTTTCCGTATGACATATACATCACCTTCACCTCAGGCGAGGAATCGGGGCTGCACGGCGCATATACCGTTGCCGCGGACTTCAAGCCCGACCTTGCTGTTGTGGTTGACGTGACATTCGGCGAAACACCCGACTCGCCCGAAAACACATCATTTCCGCTCGGCTGCGGCGCGGTTGTCTTTCGCGGTCCGAACACTGACCGCCGAATCTCAAAACGCATAGAAGCCCTTGCGGACGAAAAGGCGATTCCTCACAAAACCGAGGTTTCGGGCGGCAGCTCGGGGACAAATGCATGGGCACTCCAGACCGCATTCGGCGGAATACGCTGCGCTCTCATCTCAATTCCCCTGCGATATATGCATACCTCTGTGGAGACTGCCGATATACACGATATTGAAAACGTCGGCAGACTTCTTGCCGAGATTTCCTGCGGAGGTGTTGAACTTGATTAGAAAATTAACCGAAACGGACGGTGTCTCGGGGTTCGAGGACGCTGTCCGCGAAATAATAATAAACGAAATATCAGACTGCTGCTCCGAGCTGAAGGTTGACGGAATGGGAAATCTGATTGCATTTAAAGAGGCGGCAAATGACCCGAAACACTCAAAAACCGTCCTGCTTTCCGCTCATATGGACGAGGTTGGCTTTATCATATCGGGGATAACAAAGGACGGATATTTGAAATTTCAAACAGTCGGAGGAATTGACACACGCATTCTGATTTCTCAGCGCGTGCGTATGGACAAAATCCGCGGTGTCATCGGACTGAAAGCAGTTCACCTCACGACACGCGATGACAGAAAGAAAACTCCCTCCGAGTCGGAGCTGTATATCGACATCGGGGCTGAGAACCGCGAGGCTGCCGAAAAGCTTGTTGCAATCGGCGATTATTTCAGCTTCGACAGCGAATATGTTGAATTCGGCGATATGATAAAAGCAAAGGCTCTTGATGACAGAATCGGCTGTGCAATTCTGATTGAAATGCTGAAGAAGTCTCACAGCGTCAATCTCATCTGCACCTTCACAGTTCAGGAAGAGGTTGGTCTGCGCGGTGCAAAATGCGCGGTATACGGACTTTCACCCGACTGTGCGCTTGTGCTCGAGGGGACGACCTGCAGCGACATGACCGGAGTTCCGAAAAATCTCAGGGTCACAAAAAGCGGCGGCGGTGCGGCAATCTCGATTCTCGACTCCGCAAGCCGCGCGGACAGCGGCATGATTGAGCGTCTGAAGAAAGCCGCCGAGACGCGCGGAATACCCTATCAGTTCAAGGCGTCAACCGCGGGCGGCAACGATGCAGGCGCGATTTACACCTCGTGCGGCGGCATTAAAACCGCATCGCTTTCCGTGCCGTGCAGATATATTCATTCACCAGTCAGCGCGGCAAGCAAGCGTGACATTGATTCCTGTATTAAAATTGTCAGAGGTTTTTTGGAGGACTACGGAAGGAGTGCGGAAAATGATTAAAAAAATATGTGACACTTTTGCACCGAGCGGTGCGGAACAGCGTATGACCGAATATATCAAAAATGAATTTCACTTTGATGATGCATACACCGACAAAACGGGAAGTCTGATTGTACGGCGCGGAAACGGCAAGGCACTGTGCATTGAATGCGGAATCGACACCCCCGGAATTATGGCGGTCTCGTCAGAGAACGGCGAAATACGTTTCACAGGCTTCGGCGGAATTTCACCCCAAATTCTGACGGACAGAAAAATTATTTTTCCGTCGGGCGCATGGGGAATTGTCCGTTGCTCCGGCAAATGCGATGAAAACACAAAAATATCGGATTTATTTGCCGAAATTGAAGGCGGCAGCGTGAACATCGGAGATTTCGGCGTGCTTGATTCGGAGTTCTGTGAAACCGATTCAAGATTTTTCTCAAACAATCTTTCTGCAAAAGCCGGTCTCATTGCAGCTCTTTCGGCAATTCAAGGCCCGCACGGCAGCTCCGCCGGCTTCACCGCTGCATTCACGGCTCAAAAAAGGCTTGGCGCACGCGGAATACGCTCATTTTTCGGCAATTCGGATTTTGAACATGTTCTGACAATAGACAGCGTCTCCTGCGGCAGGGGCGTAAAAAGCGGCGACGGCTGTGCAATCATTGCAAAAGACACGCGGTGTGTGTCTGACCCCGTCTTTCGCCGCAAAATTGAGGACTTGGCGGAGGACCGCGGAATCAGGCACTATACCGCGGTTTGCGACGACAATCTGTATATTGAGAACATTACCACGGCAGGCAAGGGTGCGGTTTGTGCGGCAGTCTGCATTCCCGTCGGCTGCAAGGGGCAGAACCTTGAATATGCGGCAAAATCCGACATAGAAAGTGCCGCGGAGCTGATAAAAGAAATAATAATTGCATGGGGGAAATGATTTATGTATACACAGCAGGTTTCTGTTTTCATGGAAAACAAAATCGGGAAAATAAGTGAAATTACTTCTGTTTTGCAAAATGCAGGGATTGATATTCGCGCGTTTTGCATTTCGGACACTGCCGAATTCGGCATTCTGCGTCTGATTGTCAGCGAGCCTGCGCGTGCGGCAGAGCTTCTCCGCGCAGCAGGTCTGACCGCACAGCTCAGTTGTGTCATTGTGGTCAGCATTGCCGACAAAATCGGTTCGCTGTCCGAAATTGCCGCTTGTCTGAGCAAGCAAAATGTGAACATTCAATATATGTACTCGTTCATGAGTGAAAAACGTTCAAGCGGTCATGTTGCGCTGCATTGCGGCGATCTTGACAGAGCGGCTGAAATTCTCCGCCAATCAGGCTTTGAACCCGAAAGTCTTTGAATGCTCCCAAAATCTCAAAAGGGGAGTGACTGTGTCTTTCTTTGCAGCCACTCCCTTTTTTGCATTTTATGTATTATGTCTTCTACAAATACAAGTCATGTAAAACCTCATTGAGCGTTATCGGATATACATCATTGTCCGCAAGCCATTTACAGCATCTTTCGGCTTCTCCTTCGGTGAAAAACCTTCTTTCCGTTATCTCCGTGTCGTCCTCATCATCTTTAACAGATGCCTTGATTCCGAACCTCGGCTCATCGCTGCTTTCATCAACGGTGACATAAAAGTTTACATTTTGGCTCGAAGCAGCCGGGTTTACATTTAACATAATTTTCCCTCCTGAATGTTATTTATTATTTTTTGCATTAATTATTATTACATACCTCTATAGCTTTTTCTATATACTTTCATCGACAAAATTCGACAAATTTCTATTTTTGCCTATAAATGCCTGTATATCAAGCTTTTTACTATTATACCATATGTTATATGTTGAAAAATGTCGGATATTATGTTAACCTTTATATAAAGAATTTTAACAGGAGACCGACAAAATGAATATTTTTGATATTATCCGCAAACAAAGCTCTCCCATCAGTGTGAAGCTCATGCTCTACGGAACAAAGCTTGCTCTCGGAGTTCTCATCATCGGCATCGCTGTGGTTAAGTATAATGACATATTTCTCGGAAGCATTGAAACAGAAGCATACGGCATTCGGCTTGTCCAAGCCGCATTCAGCCTGTTTGTTCAGTTTATAATCGGCGGCTTGGTGCTTGACTGTGTGAACGCCGACAAGCACTGAAAACCAATATACTGTCAGTATAACACAATTTTACGGTTTTTGTCAATTATTTTTATCATTAAAGATAATTATTTATCATTCTTGATAGTATATTATAGTATACAGGAGTGATTAAAATGAATAAAACAATGCATAATTTTTCTGACAGGCTGAAGGATCTGCGCAGCAAATACGGCTACACGCAGTCTGAGCTTGCAAAAAAGCTGTCTCTGACCCGTGCAAGCATTAACGCATGGGAAATGGGCTTATCCGCGCCGTCAACGCCGTATCTCGCAGAGCTTTCATCAATTTTTCATGTCACGACGGACTATCTTCTGGGGCTTGACGAATGCCTCACCGTCCGAACGGACATGCTTTCGGACAAGGAAATCTCAATTATTCTTAACATTGTTGAGGTATTCAGTGAGCAAAGGAAAAAGGGGCTGGTCTCAGAATGATTAATTTTTGTTTCAAAAGCTAAAAATTTTTCAAAAATGTATTGCACAAAAAAAAATGTTGTGGTATACTGTTTAATGTTGTCGGAATATTTTATGTCCCTGTAGCTCAGCAGGATAGAGCAACTGCCTCCTAAGCAGTAGGTCGGACGTTCGAATCGTCTCAGGGACGCCACTCACACTGTTTCTTGCACGGACAGGAGAATGCTGCCTGAAAAGGCAATGCCTTCTGCGCCGTATTTTTTTGCCTTAAATGCTTTCGGCAATCAGCACAAGGTTCTTTTCCGAGCTTGTAATCATAACCGTCGGTAAACTGACAGGCGCACCGCTCCGCAGGAAATATAACAGTCAGCAGGAAGCACTGAGAATTTAACACCCGCATTATTGTTTTAAAAGAGCCGCACAGCGCAGAAAAATTCTGTGCTGTGCGGCTTTGTTCGCCGATAAGATGACTGCCGCGACAGAATTATGAATTTATGCTCAGCATACTATTTTGCCGACGGTTGGTTTTAACCATTTCACGAATTGCTGCAACAGCACCCCTGATAATAAAACCGTAGCCGCTGTGCATAATCCAATCCTGCCGCCCAGCAATACACCCACGAGAACACATGCAACATCTAAAACTATTCTCACTTTTTGGATTGAGTATTTTTTCTTGTTCACAATAGCAAAGGTTAATGCTTCATATGATCCCTTTCCAAAATCAGCAACGGAATAAAGAGCCGAGCCTAAGCTGAATATTACAAGTCCCAAAATCATCAAAAGAAAATTAATCGGTTTAGAAGTGCCGTAGTGTATGTATGGCGCAAACCAATCTATGCAAATGCCGTATACAACCTGATATAGTATTGTTCCTATATTTATCTGGCTTCTGTCATAAAACCAGCAAAACACCACCATTGCTGCCGCTGCGATAAAAGACGCCTGCCCGATGGTTATGTTTACAGTCCGTGCCATACCCTGCCACAGAACGGCAAGAGTTGCAGAGCCGAAGCCTGCATATATAGCCATATCCATACCGAGAGCGGCAACTGCCGTTCCGACCGTGACAATCATCAGCTTTAATATCTGTTTTTTATAAATCATTCCCAACGCCTCTTTTAAAATACTGAGATTTGCGCTCATTCCACCATATCAACGCAGACGGCAGAACGTCGCCGCAGTGTTATGATGCAATGTTCTCCGAAACACGGAAATATTTGATTCCGTTTTGTTTGTGAGGCTATTATACCTCAAAAGCAGCAAGAAAGCAACCGTTTCCGACTGCTTTCTCCCATTTGCACAAACAAGTATTCCGTTTATATCTTCCTCAGTTTCCGCATTCAATGCTTATCTCATTAAATCTCGACAGGTAAAAATCAATGCTCTTTTCGAGCTTCTCTTCGCCCTTAACATCAAGAATAATTCCGCCGTCATGCATCATTATGCTCCGCGTTCCATATTCCACCGCATAACGCAGATTATGCGTCACCATGAGCGCGGTCAGTTTTTTCTCCGAAACAATTTTGTCGGTCAGCTCCATGACAATGTCTGCACTTCTCGGGTCAAGTGCCGCGGTGTGTTCATCAAGCAGCAGCAGCTTTGGTGTGTACAGCGTTGCCATAATCAATGCAAGTGCCTGTCGTTGTCCTCCCGACAAAATGCCTGCCTGAGTGTCCATTCTGTCTTCAAGCCCCATGCCGAGAATGCTCAGGCTTTCGCGGTAGAAACCCAGTCTTTTTCTGTTCAGTCCGCGGGACAGATTGAAGCTTTTTCCCTTGTTGTCCGCAAGGCTCATGTTTTCAAATATGGTCATTTTCGCACACGTTCCGACAGACGGATTCTGAAACACGCGTGCAATGTCTGCCGCACGCCTGTATGACGGCTTGCGCGTGAGGTCGCACCCGTCAAGCACAACCGTTCCGCTGTCTGCGGGAAGGCTGCCCGAAATTATGTTCAGAAGTGTTGTTTTTCCGCTTCCGTTCGAGCCGACAACCGAAACAAATTCTCCGCTTTCAACTGTCAGGCAAAGTCCCGAAAAAAGCTGCTTTTCATCAACCGTTCCCTTGCCGAAGCCCTTGTATATATCCTTAATTTCAAGCATTGCGCCCTGCTCCCTTCAACGATTCCTTCCGTTTGCTGATTATCAGCGTCACCACAAACAACAGCGATACAATCAGGTTTGTGTCCTTTGACTCAAGACCGAGAAGCATTGCCGCACTAATGCACGCCTTGTATATTATCATACCTGCAATAACGCCTGTTGTCGGCTTGACGTGCTTCATTCTCCCGAACACGGTTGTGCCAATTATGACAGCCGCAAGACCGATTACAACCGAGCCCGTGCCTGCCGACACGTTGAAGGACTTTATGTATTGGAGATATATGCAGCCCGAAACGGCAATAAATCCGTTTGCAAGCGCAAGTCCCGTTATCTTCACCTTGCCGGGATTCTTGGCGAGCGTCACAACGAGGTTTTCATTGTCTCCTGCCGCACGCAGCAGAAATCCCGATTTTGTCGAAAGATACAGGTCAAGCAGCAGCTTGAATATGAGCGCAAGAGCCAATGCGACAATCAGATATCTGTAACCGAAAAGCACATTTCCCTTTCCAATCACGGAAAACACCGTCGCCGTGTCCATGCTCAAAAATTCATTTGGCTTCCCGACAATGCTGTAGTTCACGGAATAGAGTGCTGTCATGGTTATTATTCCGCACAGCAAATCCTTGATTCCGAGCTTAACATTCAGAAAACCGGTGACAGCTCCTGCCGCACAGCCAAGCACAAATGCCGCAAGGAGGCTCAGATACGGATTCACCCCGTGGAGCAGGCAGACCGTCGCCGCCGCCATTCCGAGCGGAAAGCTTCCGTCCGTCGTCAAATCGGGAAAATCGAGAATTTTCAAGCTGATATACACGCCGAATGCCATTATGCTGTATATCAGACCCTCGGTGATGATTCCTGTGATTAAGCTTAACATATACTATCTCCAATCAATGCTTTCAGATTATTTGGACTCCGCGCCGCTTGCTATCTCCTGCGGAATTGTGATTCCGAGTGATTCCGCAACAGCGGGGTTTATTGTGATTTTGCTTTCTTTCATTGTTTCATAAGGTATTTTGGAAATATCCTCACCCTTCAGCACTCTTGCCGCAATTTCACCTGCCTGAACGCCAAGCTTGAAATAGTCAAGACCGGCACTTGCAATGCAGCCGTTTCCAACCTGCTCCTCTTCCGAGCCGAACACAGGAATCTTTGCCGCATTTGCCTTTTCAAGAACAACGGGAAGTGCCGCAACAACAGTGTTATCCGTCAGATTTGAAATGCAGTCAACGTCCTTCAGAACAACATCTGTTGCCTGACCAACCTCACTCTGGTTGCCGATTCCGCGTTCAACAATTTCAAATCCGAACTGCGGAGCAAGCTTTTTATAGGTCTCAATTGTGCTGACAGAATTTGCTTCGCCTGTTGTGTATATTATGCCGATTTTCTTTGCGTCGGGCAAAATTCCGCGTATCAGCTTGAGCTGTGCCTCAACGGGAAGTGCATCGCTTATGCCCGTTATGCCGTCCATCGCCTCTGTCTCCGATTTTGCAAGCTTTGCCGCAACAGGGTCGGAAATTGCGTTGAAAACAACGGGAATGTTCTTTTCATAGCAGGCTGTGTAGAGTGCCTGAGCCGACGGTGTTGAGATTCCGCACACCAAGTCCTTGCCGAGCGCTGCAAAGTTCTGTGCAATCTGCCCCGCAACCGCGGTGTCGTTCTTTGCCGACTGGAAATCAATCTCCAGATTTTCGCCTTCCTTGAAGCCGCCCTTTGCCAGACCCTCGATGAAACCGTTGCGACAGTTGTCAAGAGACGGGTGATCCGCAATCTGTGTCACGCCAACCTTATACACCTTTTTGTCCGCCGTCTTTCCATCCTCTCCGCCGCCGCATGACGCAAGCATTGCCGCACAAAGCGATGCCGAAACGATAGCCGTAAAAATTTTTTTCAATGTTCTGTTTTTCATAATGAAAACCTCCCGATAATAAATTTGTTTTGAGAATTAAAAAAATCCTCCGAACAGAAAAGCGGAAGATTGTATCTGCAAATATTAAAACTAAACCCTCATCTGCTCTCATCTGCTAAAACTAATCTCATCTCAACTGTTCTTGTATGGTATTATACTACAGCTCCCGTCATTTGTCAACACTTTTTTAAACGGTGCGCAGATTTTTTTGCGCACCGTTTTGTTTTCAGTCTCGTCTGTCCTGTCTAAATGAACGCAACAAGGCTGACCGCCATGACAGCCATACCTGCAATTAATCCGTAGATTGACAAATTATGCTCACCGTATCCTTCAGCGGACGGAAGCAATTCATTGACCGAGATGAACACCATAATCCCTGCAATCATTGCAAAGATGACCGAGTTGAGCGTTTCACCGATGAACGGTGCAAGAATGACATAGCCGATAATTGCACCCACAGGCTCCGCCAGACCCGATACAAAGGAATAGATGAACGCTTTTTTCTTGTTGCCCGTTGCGAAATATACGGGGACTGCAACCGCAATGCCCTCGGGAATGTTGTGAATCGCAATCGCGACCACAATCGGCAGTGCAAGCACAGGCGATGAAATTGCCGACATGAAGGTTGCCATGCCCTCGGGAAAATTATGTATTCCCAGCGCAAGTGCCGTGACCAATCCTGTCCGCAGCAGTCTTTTGTCGCAGTCTCCTCCCTCCGTGCAGCCGTGTTCCTGCTCATCTCCGTCCGAAACACGCGGCTCGGGAATGAATCTGTCAATGACCGCAATAATCAATATTCCGCAGAAAAACGCCGCATATGTGTATATTGTTCCGCATTTTTCCCCGAACTGCAAGGTCAGGTGCGAAAGAGCCTTTGCAAAAAGCTCAACGAATGACACATAAATCATAACACCTGCGGAAATTCCGAGAGTGAATGCAAGAAACCGTTTGTTGGTTTTTTTGGAAATGAAAGCCGTCAGTCCGCCTATGCCTGTTGCCATACCTGCAACGGCGGTCAGAATAACGGCTATTGCTTCATTACTCATGATATACCGTTACCACCTTCCGTGAAATTGAGCGGCAAAAGCCCCTCTTGTTAACATATTATACAATTTCACGGATTTTGCGACATAAAAAAGCGGTACACCGCGCGTGCATTTCCGCACACACGGCATACCGCCGTCACTGCATATTCTTAGTCGTCACAGCTGTCACAGTCTCCGTCACAGCCCTCGCAGTCACAGTCAAAATCAAACTCGATTATTTCGCCGCAATTCGGGCAAACAACCTCGCCTTCGTCCAAATCGTCCTCGGTGACAATGATTTCCTCACCGCAGTTCTCGCAGGTTATCTGGAACTCATCTTCGTCATCATAATCGGCATAATCATCAAAAACCTCGTTTCCGATGACATCAACCTCCTCTTCAAGCTCATCAATCTTGTCCGCAATGAAGCCCTGCTCCTGGTCGATTGAGTCAAGCTCTGCCGTTGTTTCCGAAAGAAGATTTATTATCTCGTCCAAAAGCCTGCCCTCGGTTGTTTCCTTGTCAAGCTTCATTCCGTCTGCCAAGCCCTTGATATAAGCCGCACGGTTTGTCAGTTCTGACATCTTTTTTCCTCCTTGTGAATCATATTAACCTAATGTTAGTTATCCTGCCTTAATCGGGTTCAGATAGCTAATCTCAGGTTATACTCTCGAGAGATACTCCGCGGTTCTCGTGTCAATTTTAATTTTGTCGCCCTCGTTGATGAACATGGGAACATTTATTGTTGCCCCTGTCTCAACAGTTGCGGGCTTTGTTACGTTTGACGCGGTGTTGCCCTTCACGCCCGGCTCTGTTGCCGTGACCTCAAGCTCAACAAAGGTCGGCGGCTCAACCGCAAACACATTGCCCTTGTATGAAAGCATTGTCACCGTCATATTTTCCTTAACGAACTTGAGAGCGTCTCCCAGCTGATCCTGGCTGAGCGGAATCTGCTCATAGTCCTGATCCATGAAGTAGTAAAGACCGCCGTCTTCATAGAGATACTCCATGTCCTTTCTTTCAATGTGTGCCTTTTCAACCTTTTCGGTCGGATTAAAGGTTCTTTCAACAACAGAACCCGTAATTACGTTTTTCATTTTTGTTCTTACGAACGCAGCACCCTTGCCGGGCTTAACATGCTGAAATTCAACAACCTGATAAACATTGCCTTCAAACTCGAAAGTAATGCCGTTTCTGAATTCACCTGCTGATATCATTGGTATTCCCTCCTGATTCATTTTTTATTATTATTTTATTATATTGTATACTACTATTGAAAAAAAATCAAGTAAAATTTTATAATATGTCAAAAATATGGAAAACTTTCGTCTCAAAGCTCCAAAAGAGCCTTGTCCGCATGTGTAAAATTCAGGCAGCCGCCCGATTTGACGCAAACCATATCCTCAATTCTGACACCGCCGAAATCGGGAACATATATTCCCGGCTCGCAGGTCACAATCATGTTTTCTTCAAGAACCGTGTCCGACCTCGGAGAAAGGTTTGGCAGCTCATGAATCAGCAAGCCGACACCGTGTCCGAGAGAATGCCCGAAAAATCTTCCGTAGCCTGCCTTCTCAATCACATTCCGCGCCGCTCTGTCCGCCTCACGTGCGCAGACCCCCGCGCGAATTGTGTTAAGTCCCGTCTTTTGTGCTTCAAGCACCGTTTGATAGATTTTCTTCTGCTCCGCATTTGCCTTGCCGACAACAACCGTCCTTGTCATATCGGAGCAATATCCGCGGTATATGCAGCCGAAATCCATTGTCACAAAATCGCCGTACTCAATTTTCTTTTCATCGGGTCTGCCGTGAGGAAGGCTTGATTTCTTTCCCGACACAACAATCGTGTCAAACGATGTTCCCTCGCCGCCAAGACGGCGCATATATCCCTCAAGCTCATATGCAAGCTCCGCCTCGCTCACGCCCGGACGGATATGCGCAAGAATTTTCTCATATGCGCACGACGCAATCTCCTCCGCTTTTGCAAGAAGCTCAATTTCAGCCCCGCACTTGACCGCGCGCTGCGTGTCAAGTCTCTCCGACGCTGCACAAAACCGCACTCCCTCTGCCGCTCCGCGCAGCTTTTCAAAGGTTGAAACACACATTGACGCGTCCTCAAACAAAAGCTCGGATATGCCATGCTCACGCACATATTCCGCAGCTGCGGCAATCCAGCTTCCGGCATTTATAACCTCAAAATTTTTTGCCTCGTCCGCCGCCTGCTCAACATACCGTGAATCGGTGAACAAGGCTCTCCTGTCCTGTGTTATGATGACCGCGCCCTCGCCGCCCGAAAATCCGCTGAAATATCTCATATTATGCGGTGACGTCAAAAGCACGCCGCACTTTTCAGACACAAATTCACTCAGTTTTGAAATCATCGCATATCCTCCTGTAAATCTCCGAAAGCTGCACCGCGTCACGCGTCTGAGAACCGCGCGACTCGCATATTATCGTCGGCGAAAGTCCGCGCGCGGCAGCAATCCGCGCAATCGGGTCAAACTCAGGTTCAAACTCCGTTTCATCAAAGCGGTGGTGTTTTTTCTCACCGCACGCTGTGTATTCGATTCTGCTGTAGTGTGCATGAAACCGCTCTCCGCGTGCGCGTCCGAGCTTTGAGGCAATCAGGTCAAATATTTTTGCATAGTCCTCATCGTGCTTCAGGCAGCCGCCCCCACGTGCGTTAACGTGTCCGAAATCTATGGTCGGAATCAGTCTTTCACTGATTGAACACAGCTCAACAACCTCTTCAACCGTCCCGAGCTGGTTCACCTTGCCCATTGTTTCGGGGCAAATTGCAATACCGCCAAAGCCTGCCACCTCCGCCGCTCTCAATGCTCTGCCGAGGGTGTCCTTTGCAAGTGCCAGTGCCTCACGGCGCGTCATACTTCCGCATGACCCCGAGTGAACGACAATTCTTTCCGCGTCCATGCATTTTGCCGCATTCAGCGTTTGCAAAATATAGTCAATGCTTCTGTCACGCTTTTCCGCGTCCTCCGACGAAAGGCTGATGTAATACGGCGCATGAACCGAAAGCCGCACTCCGCACCGCTTCGCATTTTCACCAAGCTTTTCTGCCGCCTCGTCCGAAATTTTAACGCCCTTTCCGCACTGATATTCATATGCGCCGAGTCCGTGCTTCATCACCCATTCGGGAGCCTCGAGCGACGATTTGCCTCCCGATGCATAAAAATCCTCACAGTTTCCTGCCGGTCCGAACAATGCTGCCATAGCTCTCTACCTCCGATCGCGGTATTCCGTCTTTCCGAGAATTTTTCTTTCAAACCTGCGCTTGAACTTCACAAAGCCGTCCTCCTTCTCGGAAATCGGAGTGACAAGCACCGTGAACATTCCGAGGGCATTTCCGCCCCATATGTCTGTGAACAGCTGATCGCCGACAAGTGCAGCTTGCTTTGGCAAAACACCCATTTTGCGGCACGCACGCCTGAGCTGAAAGCCGATCGGCTTTGCGGCTCGGCTTATCCACCGCACTCCTGCCGCCGCCGCAAACGACTCAACACGCTTTCTGCTGTTGTTTGAAACAAAATAAATGCCGAAGCCCCGTGCTTTCAAGCCGTCAAGCCAGCCCTTGATTTCCGTGTCGGGAACCGACTGCGCATATGTTGCAAGCGTGTTGTCAATGTCGAATATAAAGGCGCGGACGCCTGCGTTCCAAAGCCTGTCCGCGTCAATTTCAAAAACAGTGTCAAGCTGAAGGCTCGGCAAAAAAAGCTTTCTCATGTTTCGTCCTCCGCGACCAATCACGAAAGCTTTGCCTTCACAATTGCATTTATCTCCTTGCCGTCCGCTCTGCCGCGCACCGCAGGCATAACATATGCCATGATTTTTCCCATATCCTTCATTGAAGCCACGCCCGTCTTTTCAATTGCGTCTGTCACAATTGCTTCAAGCTCTTCATGGCTCAGCTGTTCGGGAAGATATGCAAGCAGAATTTCAATTTCACGGTTTATGTCCGCAATCAGATCCTCTCTGCCGCTCTTTTCATATTCGGGCAGAACATCGCGGCGGCGTTTCAGCTCCTTTGCGATGACATCCAGAATACCCTCATCGCCAAGCTCGGTTTTGTTATCCTTTTCAAATTGCAGAACCGCACTGCGAACCATCTGAACCGTGTTTTTGCGGATTATGTCCTTTTCCTTCATTGCCGATTTTAAATCTTCCATAAGCTTTTCCTTGAGTGCCATAGCTAAATTACCTCCCATTATAAATTTAAAAGCCGCCCTTAAAACTCGGGCGGCCTTACATACATGAAAAAATTATCTGAACTTACGCTTTCTCGCAGCCTCTGATTTTTTCTTGCGCTTTACACTGGGTTTTTCATAATGCTCTCTTTTTCTGACCTCTGATAAAACACCCGCTTTTACGCATGAACGCTTAAAACGGCGAAGCGCGCTGTCCAATGATTCGTTATCCTTAACTCTGATTTCAGCCATTACTGGTTTCCCTCCCTCCAAAATAAATTGGAAATGTGGATTGTCTTTTGTCAAACAAGCTATAAAAATTCTACCTGTATATTATAACGGCTTTTCATCATTATGTCAAGTATAATCAAAAAAATTTTTCTTTTTGTCGGAATTTTTATTTTATTTTTTCCCGAAACCGCCCTGCAAAGCACCAATTGCCCATTCGCGGTTAATCTCGCAAGAATTTCCGCCGCAAATCCCCGCAAGCTGCCCCTTGACAGCCTCATATGCGTCCGCCGAAAGGCTTGCGCGGCAGTTCATGTCGTTCCCCGTGATGATGTAAAAATTCACGCTGCCGTCCTCCGCATTTTTTCCGCTGTAGTATATCCCGAGAATTTCCGCATTCGGGTGTTCCTCCGCATACTGATCCTCCAGCATGATTTTATATAGCTCGGTCACGCGGTCGTCCACGCCGTCCTCAAGCTGTGCCGCCTTTTCCGCAAGCTCGTTAATCGTCCGCACAACGCGCAGTGTGCAGCCCTCAACCTCCGGCGAATACTCCGCCGGCACTGCGTCCTTGTCCGTCACAAGCGCAATCACAGCCGACTTTTCGCTGTCAATCAGACGGCAGTCATACGCCGTGAGGATTTCCTCGCCGCAGTTCGGGCAGTGAAACCGAAACAGCTCCCTGCTGAACAATGCCTCCTTCAGCTCGGGGTTTTCGCACACATCAATCACCGTGCATATTTCAAACGGCGCCTCCTCAACACAGGCAGGACAGGTCACCGTCTTAATCTCCTTGCGTGTCATTTTTCCGCACTCCCTTCACTTTGTTATTGTCTTAATGTCATACGGCGTTGTCTGATATACAAAATAGTTCAGCCAGTTTGAATACAAAAGATTCGCGTGGGCACGCCAGCTCATCTGCGGTGCGCGTTCGGGGTCGTCGTTCGGAAAATAGTTTTTCGGAACTTCAATATCAAGTCCGCGGCTCACATCACGCAGATACTCCTTTTTCAGCGTATCCGCGTCATATTCCGAATGTCCCGTGATGAAAAAACGCCGTTCGTTTTTGTCGGTTATGATATAAACCCCCGCTTCATCGGATTTTGCCAGTATTTCAAGCGCAGGCACCTTTGCGATGTCCTCCTCTGAAATGCCCGTATGCCGCGAATGGGGAACCATGAAGGTGTCATCAAAGCCGCGGAGCAGAATTTTGTGCCGCTTTTCAGGTATGACATGGTGTTCAAACACCCCGAAAACCTTTTTCGGCATTGTCCGTTTCGGGATTCCGTAATGATAATAAAGTGCCGCCTGTGCGCCCCAGCATATATGGAAGGTTGAGGTCACATTTTCCTTTGACCATTCCATAATTTCGCAAAGCTCTTTCCAATAGTCAACGTCCTCAAACCTAAGAGTTTCAACAGGTGCACCCGTCACAATCATTCCGTCAAACTTGCAGTCTCTGATGTCGTCAAATGTGCTGTAGAAGGTTTCAATGTGGCTTTTTGACGTGTTTTTCGAGACATGCGATTTCATATGCACAAATCTGATGTTAATCTGAAGCGGCGTGTTTCCAAGCACGCGCAGCAGCTGCGCCTCCGTCTCAAGCTTTGTCGGCATGAGATTCAGAACGGCAATCTCCAGCGGTCTGATGTCCTGCGTCATGGCGCGCGTTTCGGTTATGACAAATATGTTTTCATTGTTCAGAACTTCAATCGCCGGCAGAGAATCCGAAACTTTAATCGGCATAATACAACACTCCCATGGTTAAACTATCACAATGGATTGTATTTGAGTATACCACAAATTGCGGAATATATCAACAATAATTTTAAGGAGGCAAAAAAATTTATGGAAAATGATAAAAAAACAGGCAGTGAGTCCGAGGAGAACCGTCAGATTAAAAACATGGGCAGTGTCCGCACCGATAATTCAAAGGGCAGCATATATTGCCTGAGCATTGTCGGGCAGATTGAGGGGCATATGAACCTCCCGTCCGACACAAAAACAACAAAATATGAGCATGTCATTCCGACTCTTGTCGAAATTGAGCAGGACGACAGCATTGACGGGCTTTTGCTTATGCTCAACACTGTCGGCGGCGATGTTGAAGCAGGGCTTGCCATTGCCGAAATGGTTGCAAGCATGAAAAAGCCGAGTGCCTCAATTGTCCTCGGCGGCGGTCACAGCATCGGTGTTCCTCTTGCAGTCTGCACAAGACGCTCCTTCATTGTTCCGTCCGCAACAATGACCATTCACCCAATCAGAATGAGCGGCACGGTTATCGGTGCTCCGCAGATGTTCAATTATCTCACAAAGGTTCAGGAACGGGTCATCAGCTTTGTTGCGGCGCACTCCTCAATTGATTCCGACCGTCTGAGACGGATTATGCTTGAAACCGATGAAATCGCGAACGATGTCGGAACAATTCTTTTCGGTGAGGAGGCGGTGAAATGCGGTCTGATTGACAGTATGGGCGGGCTTTCGGACGCAATTGACGCACTGCATTCCATGCGCAAGAAAGAATAAGGTGCGGATAAAATCCGCACCTTATTCTTTCTTAAATGTGTTCTTATTTTTTAAAAGGGTCAAATCCTCCAAATATATTCGGTCGTGTCCCTCCGATCGGTTTGCCGTTTTTCAAAAAATCCTGTCCGCCAAAAACATTAGGCATTGAAGTACCTATATGCCGACCATTTTTGAAATAATCATTTCCTCCAAAAACATTTGGTCGCGATGACCCAATTGATTGCCCATTCTTAAAGTAATCAAAACCACCGAAAATATTTTTTCTGCTAAACATAAATACACACTCCTTTAATTAAAATATCTGCTTATATTGCTCAATACACCATTAACTGACCATTTATCACCTTCCTTTACCAATACCAATTCCACATTTATTCCCATTATTTTCTTTATCCTCCGCAAGCTAAGGATCATAAGAGAAACAGAAATTATATAACCGCAAAAGAGGTATTTGTTCCGTATTTCTATTATAGCAGAGATATTATCTCTTTGTCAATAGTTTTGTGAAATTTTATCTCCATTTTTTATGTTTACAGTGATTTTATTGTATACTTATTATAAAGAGGTGTTTTAACATGACTTTTGGTGAAAGACTACGGGAATTGCGTCAGGATAACGACGAAACCCAAGCAGAAATAGGAAAACTACTGAACATTGGAGCAAGAATGATAAGTCACTATGAAAAAGACGAGCATTTTCCCCGCGATTACAAATCAATTATCTTACTGGCTGAGCATTTTAATGTTTCCATCGACTACCTTTTTGGTGTAAGCAACATAAAAAATTTTAATAACTTAAAAAGTCTTATATCCGATTACGGCAACTTGAATGAGACATCAAAAGCGGAGCTTCATGATTTTATGAAGTTTTTACTCGCAAAAAAATTATAGAAGTAAATTGACAAAAACCTTTATGAAACTTTAATTTGTCAGTCCTGTTATGAATAACAAATTAAAATATTTGCAATACT
This sequence comes from uncultured Clostridia bacterium, assembly GCA_934463175.1. Classification (GTDB taxonomy): domain Bacteria; phylum Bacillota; class Clostridia; order Monoglobales; family Monoglobaceae; genus CAKSIW01. The sequence goes on from CAKSIW010000002.1 coordinate 24,934, forward strand.
GAACATAATATATGTCATTATGTTTTTTAATGTTGCCGGAATTATCAAATACATACTGTCATAAATCAATTATTTTGTTCTAACCCTTCTTTACGCACTTTGATAATGTTACAATTTCTTTAAAAAACATGATTTACTCTTGTGTTTGGCTTTAAAATATGTTAAGATAGTATTTGATAGGCAAAAATATCCTTTATATATTGATAATTTGAATTTCGGAGGCGATAGCTTGAAAAGATACTGGCGCGGACTTGGGTTTTATGTGATTTTGTTTTTGGTCATTCTGATGATTTTCGTCATGACATCAATGCCCGAAACAACAACACAATATGTTTATTCTGACCTTGTGTCCATGATAAAAAGCGAAAAGGTCAGCGAGCTTAAAATCGTTGACACAGCCGCATATGTGACACTGAAGGACAAAAGCAAAATTGAAGTGGCAATTCCCGGATATTACGCTCTCTATGAAAGTGCGGGGCAGGAAATCGAACGGCAGACCGCCGCAGGAACTCTCAAAGTTGACACTCCCGAGCCGAAAACTCCGCCCTGGTGGCTGAGCATTCTTCCTTCGCTGGGTCTCATTGTAATTATGGTTGTCTTCTGGATATTCTTTCTCCGTCAGTCACAGGGCGGCGGCAGAGGCGGTGCAATGTCATTCGGCAAAAGCCGCGCAAGGGTGATTACCGACGACAAGAATGCAAAAACCTTTGATGATGTGGCAGGTGAGGACGAAGAAAAGGAAGAGCTTCAGGAAATTGTTCAGTTCCTCAAAGCTCCGCAGAAATTCCGCGAGCTTGGCGCAAGGATTCCTAAGGGTGTTCTGCTTGTCGGTCCTCCGGGAACCGGTAAAACACTTCTTGCAAAAGCCGTTGCAGGCGAGGCAGGAGTTCCGTTTTTCTCAATCTCGGGTTCTGACTTTGTTGAAATGTTTGTCGGCGTCGGAGCGTCACGTGTCCGTGATTTGTTTGAACACGCAAAGAAAGACGCGCCGTGTATCATATTCATTGACGAAATCGACGCGGTCGGTCGTCAGAGAGGTGCAGGACTCGGCGGCGGACATGACGAACGCGAACAGACTCTCAATCAGCTGCTTGTTGAAATGGACGGTTTCGGTGTGAACGAGGGCGTCATCGTCATTGCTGCAACAAACCGCCCCGATATTCTGGACAGTGCTCTTCTGCGTCCCGGTCGTTTTGACCGTCAGGTTCTGGTTGATGCCCCCGACGTTAAGGGAAGAGAAGCAATTCTGAAGGTTCACTCAAAGGGCAAGCCCCTTGCCGCCGATGTCCGTCTTGACGTTCTGGCAAGAACAACCGTAGGCTTCACGGGCGCAGACCTTGAAAACCTCATGAACGAGGCAGCTTTGCGCGCGGCAAAGAACGGCGCAAAGGAAATCACAATGTTCGACCTTGAGGAGTCCATCATGAAGGTCGTGGCAGGTCCCGAAAAGAAAACACGCGTTGTCACCGAAAAGGAAAGAAGGCTGACAGCATATCACGAGGCAGGTCACGCTGTTGTGGCAAAAATGCTTCCGACTCAGGACAGGGTTCATCAGATTTCAATTATACCGCGCGGACGCGCAGGAGGCTACACTCTGTCTCTCCCCAAGGAGGACGTTTCATACACCTCAAAGACCGAAATGCTGGAGGAAATCGTTTCCCTTCTCGGCGGACGTGTTGCAGAGCAGCTGTTTCTTGACGACATCAGCACGGGCGCGTCAAACGACATTGAACGCGCAACCGCAATTGCAAAGAACATGATTGTTAAATATGGCATGAGCGAATCTCTCGGCACGCGCAGCTTCGGCAGTTCGAGCGATGAGGTGTTCATCGGACGCGACCTCGGACACACAAAGGACTACAGTGAGGCTGTTGCGGCAAAAATTGATGAGGAAATCAAAAACATAATCGACAGGTGCTATATGCGCTGTGCGGACATTCTCGAACAAAATTCCGACAAGCTCAAAAGAACCGCCGAGCTTCTTCTTGAAAAGGAAAAGCTTGACGCAGATGAGTTTGAGGCACTGTTCAAGGATACCGAATCAACAGGCGCAGAAAATGCGGTCGGCAGCGAAAACGCCGAAATCACAACAGCTTCGGATTCCGAATCCGAAAGCACGGGAAAATAGAATTTTACAATCGGAGGCGGTCGGAGCTTTTACCGGCCGCCCGTCTTTTGAAAGGAGAAAACCAATGAATGAACGTTCAAGACAGCTGGGTGAAGATCCGATAGTTAAGCTTTTGTGGCGTTTTTCCGCGCCCGCAATTGTCGGAATGATAGTTAACGCAATATACAACGTTGTTGACAGAATCTTTGTCGGACAAGCAGTCGGAGACAAGGCGCTTGCCGCGCTTTCCTTTTCTTTTCCGTTTATGACCGCAATTATGGCGGCAGCAATGCTTGTCGGTCTCGGCGGAACCTCACTTGTGGCAATCAGTCTCGGCGAGGGCAACCATGAAAAGGCGGTTCGCATTCTCAACAATGTCTGCGTTTTTTCAATCGTGCTTGAAATCATTGTATCACTTTTGTGCTACATATATATGAAGCCTCTCCTGCGCATGTTCGGAACACCCGAGGGCGAAATTATGACCTATGCCGAAAAATATATGGCAATCGTCCTTGCAGGCTCAATCTTTCAGGGCGTCGGATTTGCGCTGAACGCAATTATACGCTCGGAGGGCAACCCGAAAATTGCTATGATAACAATGCTTGCAGGCGCAATCACAAACATTGTTCTTGACTGGCTGCTCACCATGGTCATCAGAATGGGTGTTGAAGGTGCGGCAATTGCCACTGTCATCGGTCAGCTTGTTTCGATGGTTTGGGTCGTTGCCTATTTTTCGGGCAGGAGAAGCACCATTCGTCTCAGCCTGAAGCACTACCGACCCGACTTTTCGCTGATTCTGCGCGTTATGATGCTTGGAATTTCCCCCGCGCTTGTTCAGCTTGTCATGGCAAGCGTGAACATTATATATAACAACCTTCTGATGAAATACGGAGCAATGACTCTCGGTGCAGGTCAGGGTGACATTGCAGTTTCCGCCTTTGCGGTTTATAACAGTGCAATGACGCTTGCGGTCATGCCTATATTCGGCATAAACCAAGGTGTTCAGCCGATTGTCGGCTATAACTACGGTGCACAGAAATATGACCGTGTCCGTAAGACCATGCTTTGCGGAATCACAGCCGCAACGGTGATTGTTGTCATCGCGTTTGCCTTCATTCAGCGTTTTCCCGAACAGATTGTCCGCATGTTCAACGACCGTGCGGAGCTGATCGCGCTCGGAAAGCAGGCACTCAGGACAAACACCGTTCTTCTGCCGCTGGTCGGTGCTCAAATCATTTGTTCAAACTATTTTCAGTATATCAACAAGCCCCGTGCGGCAATGGTTCTGAGCCTTTCAAGACAGTGTCTGTTTCTGATTCCGTCTCTACTCATTCTGTCACATCTCTTTCAGCTTGACGGCGTGTTTTTCGCACAGCCGACAGCCGATTTGCTGTCATTCGCAGTCTCGGTGACGTGGGTATTCTGTTCAATGAAAAAACTCGGACGCGGTGATGAAAAATGAAAAAAAACGAAACAATTGAATGCCGTGCAAAAATAAATCTTTCGCTTGATGTCATCGGTCAAAGACCTGACGGCTATCACAATCTTGAAATGCTCATGCAGGAGGTCGCTCTTTGTGACATTCTCAACATCACAGCCGACACAGAATCGGAGGGAATTGAGATTTTCTGCGCCGACCCGCATGTTCCGTGCAATTCGGATAATCTTGCCGCAAAAGCCGCACTTGCATATCTTGCTGCCGCAGAAATTCAGGCAGGAGTGAAAATCAGCATTGAAAAGCACATTCCAATGGGAGCAGGACTTGGCGGCGGCTCGTCTGACGCCGCAGGAGTTCTTTCGGCTCTGAACGCTGTTTTCGGAAACCGTCTCGCCTTTGACAGACTTTCCGAAATTGCCGCCTCTCTCGGCTCTGATGTGCCGTTTTTTCTCCACGGCGGCTGTATGCTTGCAGCAGGAATCGGAACGGAGCTGAAACGCATACCGTCTCTTTCACGTTCCCTTCACATTCTCATTGCAAAACCCGACATTCATGTTTCCACACCTCATGTCTATAAATCGCTCAGGCTTGACGAAAAAACAGTCCACCCCGACACACGCGGTGCAATTTCCGCTTTGGAGAACGGTGATATTGAAGCCCTTGCTCGGTGCTGTGCAAATGTTCTTGAAACGGTTACTGCAGCGGAGTATGAAGAAATTAATGAATATAAAGCCATCATGTCGGACTTTGACGCGGTGTATTCCCTGATGAGCGGAAGCGGCTCGTCCGTATTCGGAATTTTCAACGAAAAAAAAGCCGCCGAAAGGGCGGCAGAAAGTTTTCGCCTGCGCACAAGCGAAGTGTTTCTGACAAAAGCTGCGGAGCAATGCTGAAAGCATTCATTCCGCAGCTTTTCTTTTATCCTCTTCAAGCTGAAGTCTCAGCTCCTCCAAGCTGTCAAAGGCTTTTATATCTCTCAGCCGACGCACAAACTCCAGTCTGATTTTTTCTCCGTAAAGGTCTCCGTCATAGCCGATAATGTTCGTTTCAATATTCTCCTCATCTGCCGCAACGGTCGGTTTTCTGCCGACATTCGTTATCCCTGCAAAGCTTTTGTCTTTAAACAAAACCTTTGTTTTATATACCCCCTCCCGAGGAATTGCCATTCCCCTCGGGATTTCAATGTTCACAGTCGGAAACCCGATTGTCCGTCCAAGCTGTCTGCCGCGGATAACCGTGCCTGAGACAGCATACGGTCTTCCCATCAGCACCTCCGCGCGTTCAACGTCTCCGCGCTTTATGAGTTCCCGTATCTGTGTGCTTGAAACCTCTCCGTCAAGCTCAACACATTCCTGCACAAACACGCGGATTCCAAGCTTTTTGCATTCCTCGCAAAGTCTTTTCGCATCACCCTCTGCACGGTAGCCAAAGGTATAGTTATATCCGACAAAAACCGCCTCGGCATGATACTTTTCCTTCAGAAACCTTTGCACAAAGGTTTCACAGTCAAGCTTCATGAACTCCTCCGTGAAGCTTTCCGTGACAGCAAAATCCACGCCTGCATCGGCAAGCACCCGGAGTCTGTCCTCAAGATTGTTCACGCACTCGGCATTCTCCGCACTCATTGAAGGCGGAAGCTCAAAAAGCTGAACAAGCACCTTTTTGCCGACTGAATGTGCATATTCCGCCGCACGGCTGATGATTCTCATATGCCCGATGTGCAATGCGTCAAATGCTCCGAGTGCCGCAACGCAGCCCCCCGGGATATACTTTTCAAAATCTGCCGCACTTGTCAAAGTTATCATCAGCACACCTCACCGAAAAATCTCTTGATTACCGCAGTTCTGCCCGATTCCTGCTTTGCCAGCGCGAGAAATTCACCGCTCTCATCAAACAGACGGTATGTGCAGCCCTCGGCAAGCCCCTGAACCGCAATTCCCATTCCGTGTCTGACCCTCCATGCATTGCGCTCCGCAAGCACGACTTTTTCATATTCGGAAAGTGCCTCGCCAATCGGTATTATAAAGCTGAAATCGCCGCGCGCGGTCATCTCTTCAAGCTCCTCAAGCGTGTGCGAATTTTCAAGCGTGAACCTGCCCGACCTTGTTCTGACAAGAGAGGACATATACCCTCCGCAGCCAAGCTTCTCACCGATGTCATTGCACAGCGTCCGAATGTATGTGCCCTTTGAGCAGGCAATTTTCATTCCGACCGTGTGCCGCACCGTGTCAATCTCTTCAATTCCAATCGAATGCACCGTCACGGGGCGCGGCGTGCGTTCAACCGTTTTTCCTTCGCGTGCAAGCTCATAAAGCTTTTTTCCGTCAACTCTGACTGCCGAATACATTGGCGGAAGCTGCATTATGTCTCCGACAAAGCTTTCTGCCGCACTTCGGATTTGCGCCTCGTCTGCATTAACCTCAAACCGCTTCAGCACCTCACCGCCCGCGTCCTGAGTGTCTGTGACCGCGCCGAGTGTCATGACCGTGCGATATTCCTTGTCGCTTGCCGTGAGATATTCGGCAAGCTTTGTCGCTCTTCCGGCACACATTGGCAAAACTCCCGACGCGTCTGGGTCAAGAGTTCCCGTATGTCCGATTTTCTTCATATCAAGAATTCTTCTGAGCCTGTTCACAACATCATGTGATGTCATGCCGACAGGCTTGTTCACATTGACAATTCCGTTCATTTTTCCGTATCCCCCCGATGCTCTCCGAGAACGGCAGCAATTGCCGCAATCACCTCACGCTTTGCCTCGTCAAGCGGTCTGTATACGGTAAAACCCGCAGCTCTGACATGACCGCCGCCGCCGAACGACATTGCAATTTCAGCCACATTGGCACTGCCGTTCGACCTCAGACTGACCTTGAACTCATTCTCGCCCCGCTGCCGCATATAAATGCCGACCTCAACGCCCTCAACACATGCAGGAAGCGTCACAATTGCGTCCGCCTGCTTCTCATCAATTCCCAAAGACGCAAAATCGTCATTGGTGAACGCAAGCAGCGCAATTTTTCCGTCCGAATACATTTCAAGGCATTCAATCCCCTTTTTATATGCATGGAGATATGAAAAGCTCTTTGTGTCGAATATCTTTTTTGAAATCTCTGCAAAATCAATGCCCGTTTTCATCAGTTCTGCCGCCGCCGCATGGGATTTCGGCGTGGTTGACGAATATTTGAAGCTGCCCGTATCACAGATAATCGCAAGATACAGATTGTTTGCAATGTCTGCTGTCAGCTCGGCTCCGATTGCGCGCACAAGGTCAAAAACAATCTCCCCTGCCGCAGGTGCGGACGGAACAACAACCGTCACATCGGCAAAGCTTTTGTGCGTCACATGATGGTCAATCGCAGCCGTTGTGCCGCAAAAGCTGTCCTCAAGCGCACCAAGCCTTGATTTCTCCGCGCAGTCAACCGCAATCTTCAAATCACAGTCTTCAATGCGCAGTCCGCAGCGTTCCGTGCCTTTCAGAAGCTTGTATTCACGCGAGTTTTCATCACCCTCACGTAAGAACACCTCCGCCTGCTTTCCCATACCGCAAAGCATGAGCTTCAAGCCATATGCACTGCCGAAGGCATCGCCGTCGGGGTGCTCATGATTGAAAATCGCAATTTTTTCCGCCGCATTGATTTGCTCTATCAGTTTTTCAAACATACCGTATCTGTCTCCTACAGGTTCTTCAGAACCTCATTTATATGCGCGCCGTATTCAATCGAATTGTCAAGCACAAATGTGAACTCGGGAACAATTCTCAGTCTGATTCGGCTGCCGATCTCGCGGCGGACAAAGCCTGCCGCGCTCTTCAAAGCGTCAAGCGCCGCCTTCTGCTCTGCCTCGTTCCCCATAACGCTCACAAATGCCTTTGCAAACTTCAAATCCTTTGTGACGCGAACCCCGACAACCGAAACCATGACCTTCAGTCTCGGGTCCTTCAATTCGCGGATAACCGCGCTCAATTCACGTTTTATTTCTTCAGAAATTCTGTCTGTTCTGCTGTATGCAGGCATAACCGCACTTCCCTTCGCTGAAATTTACGGCATAATCTGTTCCATAACATAAGCCTCAACAACATCGCCTTCCTTGATGTCATTGAACTTGTCAATGCTGACGCCGCATTCATATCCGCTTGCGACCTCTTTCACATCATCTTTGAAACGCTTCAGCGAGCCAAGCTCTCCCTCGTGTATGACGATGCCGTCACGTACAACACGAACAAGGCTGTTTCTCTGTATCTTTCCGTCCGTGACATATGCGCCGCCGATTGTGCCGACGCCCGAAACCTTGAAGGTTGTTCTGATTTCAATATGTCCCGTGACAGATTCGCGGAATTTCGGAGCAAGCATACCCTTCATTGCCGCCTCAATATCCTCAATTGCATCATATATAACCCTATACAGGCGAATGTCAACATCTGAGCTTTCCGCCGTTGTTGTCGCACCGGGTGTCGGACGGACATTAAAGCCGACAATAATTGCATTTGACGCACTCGCAAGCATGACATCGGACTCGTTAACCGCACCGACAGCACCGTGAATGACATTCACTCTGACCTCATCATTTGTGATTCTTTCAAGCGATTGGCGGACTGCCTCAACAGAACCCTGAACATCTGCTTTCACGATTATGTTGAGATCCTTCATCTTGCCCGCTTCTATCTGCTCAAACAGATTTTCAAGAGAAACCGCATGCGTTGCCTTCTGAGCCTCCTGCTTCTGCTTGAACTTTCTTGCCTCAACAACCTCGCGCGCCTTTCTCTCGTCCTCAACGGCATAGAACACATCTCCGCCCTCGGGAACCTCGGAAAGACCGAGAATCTCAACAGGGATTGAAGGACCTGCCTTCTTAATCTGCTTTCCTTTGTCGTCAACCATTGCGCGGACTCTGCCGACAGCAGTTCCCGCAACAACAATATCGCCGACCCTGAGCGTTCCGTTCTGAACAAGCAGCGTCGCAACAGGTCCTCTGCCCTTGTCAAGCTGTGCCTCAATGACAGTTCCCTTTGCATGGCGGTTCGGATTTGCCTTAAGCTCCTTCATCTCCGCAACAAGAAGAACCATGTCCAAAAGCGTGTCAATGTTCTGCTTTTTCTTCGCGGAAACCTCAACGCATATTGTGTCGCCGCCCCATTCCTCGGGAACAAGTCCATATTCCGTCAGCTCCTGACGAACCTTGTCGGGGTTTGCCCCCTCCTTGTCAATCTTATTTATCGCGACTATAATCGAAACATTTGCCGCCTTGGCATGGTTGATCGCCTCAACCGTCTGCGGCATGATTCCGTCATCCGCCGCAACAACCAGAATTGCAATATCCGTAACAAGCGCACCTCTCGCACGCATTGCAGTGAACGCCTCATGTCCCGGGGTGTCAAGGAAGGTTATTTTCTTATCCTTTGCACGGACGCGGTATGCGCCGATGTGCTGTGTGATTCCTCCGAACTCACCCTCTGTTACGTTTGTGTTTCTGATGGTGTCGAGAAGCGATGTTTTTCCGTGGTCAACGTGTCCCATGACAACAACAACAGGCGAACGCGGAACCAAAGACTCCTCCGAATCCTCGGTGTCATTGAATAGTTTATCCTCTTCCGTGAGAATTATTTCATGTTCAACCTTTCCGCCGAAATCCTCAACAATGAGAGATGCCGTGTCAAAGTCGAGTGTTTCATTCACAGACGCCATGATTCCGAGCATCATCAGCTTTTTGATTACCTCGGTTGACGGTTTTTTCATTCTTTCCGCAAGCTCTCCGACCGTAATCGAATCGGGCACAAGGACCTCAAGACTCTCTTTCTTCTCTTTCTTGACAGGCTTGTCAAGAGCCTTTTGTCCCTGCTGCTTCTCCTTGACAAGCTTGCTCTTTTTGTTGCCGGTCTTGATTTTCTGCTTTGCCGTGCCGCCCTCCTTGACATTCTCGGGTATGAGCTCCTCCAGCTTCTCGTTATCAAGCCTGTCAAGGTCAACAGCGTTCACGCGTGTGTCAACAACTCTTGTCTTGCGCACGGAAACGGTCTCCTCGACAACAACCTCAGCCTCGGTCGGCTGTTCCGCCTCCTCAGCCTTGCTGCCGTCTTCCTTTTTGTCACTCGGCTTTTCAGCAGCCTTTGCCGCCTCCGCACTGAACAGAGCGGAGAAATCCTTCACCTGGTTTTTCTGCGTATAATACTCAAAAATAACGTCAAGCTCTTTTTCATCAAGCGCACTCATATGGTTTTTCTCCGACACTCCGTAGTCGTGCAGAACCTTCACAATCTCCTTGCTCGGCACTCCCAGTCCTTTTGAAATCTCATATGCTTTTATTTTCGTCATATTCCCATCAACGCCTTTCTGCCCGCAAATAGCCTTAAAACTCACGTCTTACCGCAGGCAGATAAGCCGTGTTATGAAATCCTATTCCGTCTTGGTCAGGCTTTTTGCAAAGCCCTCGTCCTTCACCGCAACAACAACAGCAAATTCCCTTCCCGTGCTGCGTCCAAGCTCCGTCCGGCATCCGCGGACAACCAGCTCGGTTTTGTGATGTATGCAGCCGTTTTCAAACCTTTTTTTCGTGTTGTCCGATGCGTCCTCCGCCAGAACAACAAGCCGTGCCGCTCCGCGTCTCAGACAGTCCAATGCCGCTCCCTCGCCGACGGCACACCGACCTGCGCGGTGCGCAAGCCCAAGTGTCCCGAAAAATCTGTTGTTATGCATTATCAATCATTTCCTCTAATTTATCGTATACGCAGGCATCAATCCGCCCAGAGAAGCTTCTTTCAAAAGCCCGCAGCTTCCTTGCTCTTGACAGGCAATCCGCACACTTGCATATATATGCGCCCCGTCCCTGCACCCTGAAGGTTGGGTCAAGCCCGCATTCTCCGCCGCGTCTCACAAGGCGAATCAGCTCCTCCTTCGGCTTCATCTGTCTGCAAACAACGCACATTCTCTGTGAAACCATAAAGCACCGCTCCCTGCTATTCCGCGGTTTCTTCGCTGTCCTCGGGCTTCAGGTCGATTTTCCAGCCCGTGAGTCTTGCGGCAAGCCTTGCATTCTGTCCCTCCTTGCCGATTGCCAGTGAAAGCTGGTCGGCAGGAACAATGACACTGCACATTTTCTTTTCTTCATCAACCGTAATCGAAACAACCTGTGCCGGGCTGAGTGCCTGCGTGATATATTCGGCAGGGTCGTCACTGTAGCGGATAATGTCAATCTTTTCTCCGCGCAGCTCGTCAATGACAGCCTGAACTCTCATTCCCTTCGGACCTATGCATGTTCCGACAGGGTCAACATTCGGCACGGTTGATGCAACCGCAAGCTTGCTTCTTGAACCCGGCTCACGTGTCAGCCCCTTGATTTCAATGATTCCGCTCTTGATTTCCGGAACCTCCAGCTCAAACAGACGGCGTACAAGCCCCGGGTGCGAACGCGACACAACAAGATGAACGCCCTTCACGGAATTTGCGACCTCAACCACAAACACCTTATATTTTGCGCCCACTCTGTAGTTATCATTCTTGACCTGCTCGTTCGGCATGAGAACCGATTCGGTGTCGCCGACCTCCAGCATGATGTTTCTGCGGTCGATTTTTCTGACCGTCGCGGTCATAATGTCGTTTTCGCGGTCCGAGAACTTGTCAAAAGCCTTCTCACGCTCCGCCTCGCGTATTCTTTGCAGAACAACCTGACGCGCCGTCTGCGCCGCAATTCTGCCGAATGCATTCGGCGTCACCTCGGTTTCAAGAACGTCCCCCGCCTCATATCTCGGGTCAACCTTCTTCGCGTCCTCAACCGAAACCTCACATTCCCTGTTTTCAACATCTTCAACAACGTTTTTGCGCGCATAAACCTTTATGCTTCCCGTCTCCTCGTCAATCAGCACCTTTGCGTCCTGAACCGCACCGAAATTTTTTCTGTAGGCACTGAGAAGCGCACTGCTGAGCGCCTCAATGACAATATCCTTGCTGATCCCCTTTTCCTTTTCAATTTCATCAAGCAGCATAAACAATTCCGAACTCATTTTTTTCACTCATCTCCTGTTATATTTTTCAGATATATATGTTAAAAATCAAAATGCAGTCTGACATATGTTGTGTCAGCGAGAGGTATTTCCCTGTTTCCGTCGTCCGTCTCAACCGTGATGACCTTGCCGTCAAAGCCGCAAAGAACACCCGAAAGAGTCTTGCTTCCATCAACCGGTTTGAAAAGTCCGATGTCAATGACCGATCCTGAATAACGCTCAAAATGCTCTGCGCGTCTCAGCCTTCTCTCAACCCCTGGCGAGGAAACTTCAAGAATGTAGTTTTCCTTAATCGGGTCTGCACTGTCCAGCTTTCCGCTCATGCTGCGGCTCACCGTCTCGCACTCGTCAAGCGATATGCCCTCCTCACGGTCAATGAACAGTCTCAGATACCTCGAGCTGCCCTCCTTCACATACTCAATGTCATATATGAAGCAGCCGTTCTCCTCCGCAATCGGCTCTGCCAGCTCCAGCACCGCCTTTTCAATCTTTGAATATGCCATATGTCCTCCCGTTTAATGCAAAAGAGTGAGGCTGCCCTCACTCTTTTGCAACATTATTCAAGCATATATATTATAACAGCTTTTCCGCATTCTGTCAAGCACTTTTGCAAACCTTTAAGAATATTTTACCTTTTTCAAAATATTGTAGTGTCCCCCTATTGACAAGCACAATATGTGGTGGTATAATGAATATATCTGCAATTGTATAAACTGCATTAATACATTTTTCATTACGGAAAGGAATGCCGAAAAATGATTTATATTATCAAAAAAGACGGAACAAAAGAGGAATATAATGTTGAAAAGGTTGTTGCCGCGGTGAAGAAATCCGCGTTCCGCGCCCTGATCACCTTCACGGACGAGGAGCTTGGCATGATTAAGACCTTTGTTGACAGCCGTGTCCTCAACATGGGCAAGGACGAAATCCCGATTTCGGAAATGCACAACATTGTCGAGGGCGCACTCGACCGCGTGAATCCGACAGTTGCCAAGAGCTACCGCGACTATCGGAACTATAAGCAGGACTTTGTTCACATGCTTGACGAGGTATATCAGAAAAGCCAGGCGATTATGTATATCGGCGACAAGGAAAACTCCAACTCGGATTCGGCTCTTGTCTCAACAAAACGCTCCCTGATTTTCAATCAGCTCAACAAGGAGCTTTATCAGAAGTTTTTCATGACGGTTGAGGAGCTTCAGGCGTGCCGTGAAGGCTATATCTACGTCCACGACATGTCAGCGCGCCGCGACACGATGAACTGCTGCCTGTTTGATGTTAAAACCGTGCTTGAAGGCGGCTTTGAAATGGGCAACCTTTGGTATAACGAGCCGAAAACGCTTGATGTTGCGTTTGATGTCATCGGCGACATTGTTCTGTCGGCGGCAAGCCAGCAGTACGGCGGCTTCACCGTTCCCGAGGTTGACAAAATTCTTGCGCCGTATGCCGAAAGAACATACAAAAAGCTCCTTGAAAAATACAGAGCACTCGGGCTTTCGGAGGAGGTCTGCGAACACGAAGCGGTGGCGGACATTGAAAACACCTTTGCGCAGGGCTTTCAGGGTTGGGAATATAAATTCAACACAGTTGCGTCAAGCCGCGGAGACTATCCGTTCATCACAATGACAATGGGTCTCGGAACGGGACGCTTTGAGAAAATGGCTTCCAAATTAATGCTGAGTGTCCGCCGCGGCGGTCAGGGCAAAAAGACCTGTAAAAAGCCCGTCCTGTTCCCGAAAATCGTCTTTCTCTATGACGAGGCTCTTCACGGACCCGGCATGGAGCTTGAAGATGTCTTTGAAGCAGGAATCGAATGCTCACGCAAGACAATGTACCCCGACTGGCTCTCTCTGACGGGCGAAGGCTATGTTGCATCAATATACAAAAAATATAAAAAGGTTGTGTCCCCTATGGGCTGCCGCGCATTTCTTTCTCCGTGGTATGAACGCGGCGGAATCAAGCCGGCGGACGAAAATGACGTTCCTGTTTTTGTCGGACGCTTCAACATCGGCGCAGTCAGCCTTCATCTGCCGATGATATATGCCAAGGCACAGAAGGAAAGCCGTGACTTCTATGAGGTTCTGGACTATTACCTCGAGCTGATACGCAACCTGCACCTGCGCACATATGACTACCTCGGCGAAATGCGCGCGTCCACAAATCCGCTTGCATACTGCGAAGGCGGATTTCTCGGCGGACATCTCGGCATTCACGACAAAATCAAGCCTCTTTTGGATTCCGCAACCGCGTCGTTCGGGATAACCGCGCTCAATGAGCTTCAGCAGCTGTATAACAAAAAATCCATTGCTGAGGACGGTCGTTTTGCAATTGAGGTCATGGAGCATATCAACAAAAAGGTTGCCGAGTTTAAGGAGCAGGACGGTCGGCTCTATGCTCTCTACGGCACTCCTGCCGAAAGCCTGTGCGGTCTTCAGGTTAAGCAGTTCCGCGCAAAATACGGAATTGTGCAGAATGTTTCGGATCGCGAATATGTCAGCAACAGCTTCCACTGCCATGTCACCGAGGAGCTGACGCCGATTCAGAAGCAGGACTTGGAGAAGCGTTTCTGGGATTTGATGAACGGCGGAAAGATTCAGTATGTGAAATATCCGATTGACTATAACATTGAAGCCGTCAAAACGCTTGTGAGACGCGCAATGGATATGGGATTTTATGAGGGCGTCAACCTTTCGCTTTCATACTGCGACGACTGCGGACATCAGGAGCTTGACATGGACGTTTGCCCCAAGTGCGGAAGCCGCAACCTCACCAAAATTGACAGAATGAACGGTTACCTTTCCTATTCAAGAGTGAAGGGCGACACAAGGCTCAACGATGCCAAAATGGCGGAAATCAGGGATAGGAGAAGTATGTAATGCATTTTCATAATATAACAAAGGACGATATGCTGAACGGGGAGGGGCTGCGCGTTGTGCTGTGGGTTGCAGGCTGCGGACACCGCTGTCCCGGCTGTCACAATCCCATAACGTGGGACGAGACAGGCGGCATTGAATTTGACACGGACGCGGAGCATGAGCTGTTTGAAGCTCTGAACCGTCCGTACATCTCGGGTATAACCTTTTCGGGAGGAGATCCGCTTTTTCCGTCAAACCGCGCCGAGATCGGACGGCTGATTGAAAAATGCCGCACACTCTTTCCTTTGAAAACCATATGGCTTTATACAGGGTATCTGTGGGAGGAAATCTGCGATTTGGATTTTATCAAAACTGTTGACGTTATTGTTGACGGAAGATTTGACGAATCGCGGAAGGACGCAAAGCTTTTTTGGAAGGGGAGCACGAATCAGCGTGTGATTGATGTGAAAAAAACGCTTGAAAACGGCAGTGTTGTTCTTCATGGAAAGGAGCGCGAATGAAATCGCGTTCCTTTTTGTTGGAACGCTGTGTCCGGGTCTCTTTTATGGGGAACAAAGTTCCCCACCACTCCCTTTTTACGGTGGCGTTACCTTAGCTCTGAATTTATGACATTACCGATTATTCTGTTGTGTCGATTTTTCTGCCGTTTCTGTGCTGCTGCCGTCCATACTGATACCTTTTTGGGCAAGTTCATCTTTCATTTTAGCCTCAAATAACTTTAGCTCTTTGCTGCCAGGGTATCGGAATTTTCAAGAGAATATCTCCGAATATCAGCAATGCACCGTGAATCCCTTTCACTCTATCCCCCCTCACTTCACAGACTCTTTAATGAGCCTTCTTAATGCTTTTTCCGAGTAGCTGTATTTCACAGCCAGTTGTTTTAGGTTTGTGCCGTCGTATTCCTCTAAAATCCGTTGCTTTACCATATCGGGGTTAAGGAAACGCATAGGAAAATTAACCTGTGTACCTTTGTAGAGCCGGTACATTCTCATAGCGACATCAATTCCAAATTCGTCATTGATGTCTTTATAGACTGAATTTAGCAATTCCTTGTTATTTTCCAACAGCACCACCTCGCAATTTAATTTTACCATAGCCTTTTGCCCCGTTCAAAAGACATTTTCCACGGGTTTGTCCGTTTTGGGTGTTTCTGTGCCTGTGTGAAGTTTCAGAAATGAGGCGGTGTGATTGAGAGTGCCATCACAAGAACGACCGAAAAATCGCTTGATAACTGGATTTGTGCGCTTGCATAGGGTTCTTCCGATGCCTTGATTATGTCAAGAAATTCGGGTGTGATTTTGTCAATCTCCTGATGAAAAATTTTTTTGAGATTTTTTAATTCCTCCGATTTTTCAATCAGAAGAACATAGCCGCCTAAGTCCGTGTCGGGATTTCTCATCTCGCCATAGTAGAAATTCAAGAGAGCAACCGTCTTTTCTATTTCAAATAAAACAGGGGGAGGAAGTCCGCAGAGCCTTTCACAATCTTGCTTGGTACTGATTTTTTTCATAATTAAAAACTCCTTTCTTTCAGTATCATAAAGATAATATCTGTCAGAAAAGAGCTTTGTTTCGGATTTATTAAGATGTCAAACCTGTTGTAAGCTAATGTTTTGCATTAGGACAAAAAAATAGCCCAGAGCCTTGATAACTCTGGGATTTTCACCCCGAAAGTGGGGATTTTATTGGCGGAGAAGGAGGGATTTGAACCCTCGCGCCGCGTTAACGACCTACACCCTTAGCAGGGGCGCCTCTTCGGCCTCTTGAGTACTTCTCCGAATTTAAAAACATATTAAAAATAAAATGGCGGAGAGGCAGAGATTCGAACTCTGGGTGCTTTCGCATCACTAGTTTTCAAGACTAGCTCCTTAAACCACTCGGACACCTCTCCGTAACAGCCGCTTCCATTTGCGACTTTAATATTATATCACAGCTTTTCCGATATGTCAATACCTTATTTTCACTTTTTATAATTTCTCATCTTCGGCTTCTGCTGAGCACTCTCACAACAAGATATGCCAATGCACCGCCGATGACAGCCGTGACAAACTGCGCCGCACCGAATAATGCCGAAATCACTGCCGCTTGCTTTTCGGGTATGTTCGGCATGAGCGGAAGTGCAATTCTGACTATTCCAAAATACAGCACCGCAAACTTTGCCGCCGCACCGATAAGCACCGACACTGCCCATTTCAGCAAATCATTCATGTTCAGCACAGAGACAAGCCCTCCGCAGACAACAACAATCACAAGATTTCCGAGAGCAATGAGCGGCACAAGCTGCGGAAGCTTCGGTCCGATTCCGAGCAGAAATGCCATCAGCGGCGAAATCACCGCAACGCATATTCCGCCTGCAATCCCTGTCAATGATGCCGCCGCAATGAGTATCATATTGACGAGTGAGCCTGTGACAAGCTGTGACATTGACTTCGTAATAAATTGTACAACAACCAAAACAGCTATTAAAACAGCTGTCGTTGTGATAAATTTGGTTTTCCTATTCAATTTTCACATCTCCCTGAAGCCCTGCTGACTGCCCGTGCAGCACTCCGCTGCCGCCCGGCTGCGGCAAGATCTGCACAGACCGCGTTCAGTCAGGCTATTTTTTATCCTTCGGATTGACAATATCACGCCATTCCAAATCGCCTCTGTCAAGACCGCGAATGAGCACCTCAGCCGTTGCACTGTTGGTTGCAAGCGGAATGTTGTGCACATCACAAAGTCTGAAAAGCGCGGAAACATCAGGTTCATGCGGCTGAGCCGTGAGCGGGTCACGAAAGAACAAAACAAGATCAATCTCATTATATGCAATGCGCGCACCAATCTGCTGGTCACCGCCCTGCGGGCCCGACAAAAAAAGGTTCACGTCCATTCCTGTTGCCTCAATTACCAGATTACCTGTTGTCCCCGTTGCACAAAGATTATGCTTGCTCAGGATTCCCTTGTAAGCAATGCAGAAATCAACCATCAGTTCTTTTTTCTTGTCATGTGCAATTAACGCTATGTTCACACCCTAACCCCCTAATTGGTAATGTCAAATTCTGTTATTCATTTGTGTTAAGACCGCATATATCGTCAAAATACATCTTTAATTTTTATCTCTTTTTCATGCTCTTAATCGGAATATTCGCCGTGAGCGCGGGAACCTGCGTCTTTCCGTCGTCACTCTGCGCGGTTGTTATGTGAATGTCCAGTCCGCTGTCCGCAACGTCCATATATTTTGCAAGAACCTGCATTATTTCATCTTTTATCTGCTCCAGAAAATCGGGGGAAACATTTGCTCTGTCATGCACAAGCACAAGTTTCAGCCTGTCTGCCGCTTCGCTTCCCGAGCCTTTTTTTCTGCCAAAAATCTTAGACAAATCCAGCATTGATTTCTCTCTCCTTAATATAAAATTAGTTCTTTCCGAACAGCTTTTTCAGCTTTCCGAGAAACGTGTTTTCATCAAGATCCATAAGCGGAACATTGTTTCCGACAAGCCTCTGCGTGATGTTTCTGTAACCCTGACCGGCAGATGATTTCATGTTGACAACAGCAGGCTCTCCCTTGTTTGTCGATACTATTATATCCTGGTCATCGGGAATGATTCCGATTAAATCAATATTGAGAATGTCAATTATATCATCAATATTCATCATATCTCCGCGTCTCACCATGTCGGGACGGATTCTGTTTATAATCAGATAGTGCTCCTCAATTTCATTTGCCTCCAGAAGCCCGATGATCCTGTCGGCATCACGAACAGCCGAAACCTCGGGGGTTGTGACAATGAGTGCCTTGTCCGCGCCGGCAATCGCATTTTTAAAGCCCTGTTCGATTCCTGCCGGGCAGTCAATGATTATGAAATCATATTCCTCGCGCAGCTTATCGCAAAGCTCCTTCATCTGTTCAACCGAAACCGCGTCCTTATCCTTTGTCTGTGCCGCCGGTATGAGGAAAAGCCCGTCAAAACGCTTATCCTTGATTGCAGCCTGTCTCGGCGAGCAAACGCCCGTCACAACATCAACAAGATCATAAACAATTCTATTTTCAAGACCAAGCACAACATCAAGGTTTCTCAGACCGATGTCTGTGTCGATCAGCACAACCTTTTTCCCAAGCTTGGCAAGACCCACACCAAGATTCGCAGTGGTCGTTGTCTTGCCCACTCCGCCTTTACCGGAAGTTATAACTATTACCTGTGACATTTAAAGCCCTCCATACGCATTATAAATATCTTTTTATTTCATATTAACACAAAATGCGTCAAATGTCAAAATATTATTTCTTTTTTTGCAAAAAATCTTCAATAAAAATACTGCCGTCTTTTATATATGCAATTTCAGGCACAATTGCACGGTTCACATCACCGTCGGGAGCACGCGTTATAATATCCGCAATTCTGAGCTGTGTCGGCGAAAGATTGAGTGCAACCACAATCGCCTCGCGGTTTCCCTTTGCGCCTGCGTGAACAGTTCCCTTGACCGTTCCCATCACGGCAATGTTGCCTGCCGCCGTCAGCTCCGCGCCCGGGTTCACATCTCCGATAATCACAATATGACCGTCGGACTCCAGCTGCTGTCCCGAACGCACCGTTTTGCAATAGAACTTTGTTTTTTCATCATTTATGTCAATCTTGAATCCGCGGCTCAGAATCTTCTCCGCAGAGAGTGACGCCGACTGTCTGACAACCTTTTCGGCGGTCGTTTCCTTCAGCGCGTCCGGCTTCTCCCAAAGCGTAACCTTGCAGCCGAGAATCCTGCTCAATTCGTCAATAATCTCCGCATACTGCGCATCGGTCAGCGCAATTCCGCGGAATCCGACATGCGGTTCAATCCCCTGAAAAAAGCTCTCCGATTTTCTGAACTTGTCAGCCACCGCCTCTTTTATATCCGCAAACGGAAGCTCCTCATTCAGGTATACAATCATACCGTCCTTATACAGCTTCAGCACAACAGCATTTCCATTCATTGCATTTGCCTCTCTTTCCTCTTCTGTTTCCTATTTCAAAAGCCTGTTCGGCATTTTAACCTCATCAGTCACCTCAGACAAGCCGAGGTAATATTCAAACATATCCCTTGCCACCTGTGCGGCATAGCGGCTTGTTGCTCCATGTTCCAGAACAACCGCAACCGCAATCTGCGGATTTTCATACGGCGCAAAACCGACAAACAAAACATTATCGCTTCCGTTTCCGACCTCCGCAGTTCCTGTTTTTCCTCCGACCGCAATCGGAAAATCGGTGAAAACCGCGCGCGCAGTTCCGTCCTGAGTTACCCTCCGCATTCCGTCCTTGACGGCTTCATATGTCGAGTCGGATATCTGATGCTCGGATATTATCTCGGGTTCTCTCTTGTATGCAATGCTTCCCGTGTCGTAATTCCTTATCTCCTTGACAAGGTGCAGAGAATATCTCGTTCCCTTATTGAGCAGGGTTGAAACATAGCTTGCAAGCTGAACGGGGGTGAACATGTTGTCCGACTGCCCGATTGCCGCCTGAAGCGTGTCGCCCGGATACCACTGAGCATTCAGCTTTTCCCTGTAGGTCGGCCCGGCAACAATTCCGCTCGACTCTGAAAGCTCAATTCCCGTCGGCTCGCCGAGACCGAAATATCCCGCATACTTTTCAATATTGCTGATTGTCAGCCGTCTGCCGACATCATAGAAGAAATAGTTACAGGACGCGCCGATTGCCTCCGACACGTTTATTTTCCCATGCGTCCGTCTTGAATTTTTCCAAATCAGACAGGTCGGCTGATATGACGGGGCATAGTATGTGTAGATACCCTTTGTTTCAATAATCGTGTTCGGGGTGATTATTCCCTCCTCAAGTGCCGCAACAGCAGTGAGGGGCTTGAAGGTTGACCCCGGGGTATATGCACCGTTGAGCGCTCTGTTGAAGAGCGGCTTTTTGGGGTCTTCCAGAAATTCGTTATATTTTTTCGTGTATTCCGCAGGGTCATAATTCGGCAGTGATGCAATTGCAAGCACAGACCCCGTGCCGATTTCAACGGCAACCGCCGCACCGCTGAAGCAGTCCCTTCCCTTTGCCGCGCGTGCGGTTTCGATGTTTTCCGCAAGTGATTTCTCGGCAACGCGCTGCAGCTCCGAGTCAATCGTCAGCACAGCATAGTTGTCGGTGTGCGGCTCTTTCACGCTCAGAACCTGCGAAACGTTGCCCGATCGCGTCTGCTCAACACGCTTATATCCGTCCTTACCCTTCAGATATTTCTCAAGAACCTTTTCAAGCCCGTCCTTTCCGATTATGTCGTTCATGCCGTAGCCGCGATCCTTCAGTTCTGCATATTCCTCGCGGTATATTATGCCCGTCCGCCCGAGAATGTGTGCGGCAAGAGTGCCTCCGCGGTATTCGCGCACCGGCTCAACCTCGACGCTCACGCCCTTCAGCTCGAACGACAGCTCCTTTATTTTCTGAACAACCGCCATGTCAACATTGTTCGCAAACGTATACGGATTCATAACACTGAAATTCTTTGATTCCATGGTATAGCGTACGCCGATGATGTCCATTGTCTCGCTTTCGCTGTATTTATCGGAAATCTTATATCGTTCACGGTAATAATCCACGATTTCCTTTTCCGTTGTGTATTTTTCAAGCTTGTTTTTCTTTTTCCAGTCCTCCGCCGACTTTTCGGTGTCTTCGCTGTTTTCAAAAACAAACCCGGGCGGATTGCCCTTAATCGGGAAATCGTTAAAAAACTCCGCTTCGTTTTCACTGAATATTTTCATCAGCTTTGACAATGTCTCATTCAGGGTGCTATTCTCCTTGTCCATGCTTTGAATCTGAACATAATATCCCATGCTGTTTGAGACAAGCGGTCTGCCATAGGTGTCAACAATCTCACCTCTCGGTGCCTTGATTGAATACGCACGGATAAAACGGTTGTCCGCTTTCTCCTTGTAGGAATCGCCGTTCACAATCTGAAGATTGAACAGTCTGACCACGCAAAGAACCGTAAATGCCGCCAGGAAACAATATATTAAAATGAACCTTGTTTTCAAGCCTTTGTTATCCAACACCTTCACCCTTATCAGCGTATATAAATTTTGCTGCTTTGCCCGCAAAAAGATAAACAACCGGTGCCGCCGCCGCATTATACAGCAGCTCCGGCAAAATCGTATTTTTCAGAGTATACCAAAAATCAGCATTTTTTATAATCATCATAAAAGCCGCCGCATAATATGCAGACTCATAAAGCAGCGTCATGACAGCAGCCGTGAGCATTATAATCAGAACATTGCTTGTTCTGAAAACTCTTTCGCACAGGTATGCGGTGAAAAATCCTGTCAGCATTCCGAGAACCGTGTTCATTCCCAGCAGTCTTCCCGTGATTATATCAAGAAAAAAGCCGAACACCGCACCGATTACCGCGCCCTCTCCCTTGCTGCAAAAGAAGCACACAATCACCGTATACACCAAAAACAGGTTCGGCTTCACACCGAATATCTGTGCGGCATTGAGCCATGTTGCCTGCAACACCGAAAACAGCAATAAAAATATGCCGTGCACCGTAATCTTCACGCGTTCTCCAGTCCTTTCTGCGTTTCTGCGTTAACCCGGATATTAGTTATCCGGCCATGCCTTAACCGGCGTAACCTCGGATAACTAACATCAGATTAATCCTCAAATGTATTCTTCACAATCAGCACCTGTTTCAAATCATCAATATCGGTTTCGGGCTTAATCAGTGCATACTGTGAAATTCCCTGTATGTCGGGTCGTATTTCTGTCACCTTGCCGATGAGAAGTCCTTTCGGATAGATTCCGCCCATTCCCGATGTTATGACCGTGTCGCCGACAACAATGTCGGAATTTTTCGACACAAAGGACAGCTTGCAGCAGCCCTGTGCCTCAAGAGTGCTGTCGCCCTCGATGATTCCCAGATCACCCGACCGCAGAATTTCCGCGCCCGCACCGTGTTCGGGGTCTGTCACCGTTGTTATCTCCGCCCATGTTGTGCCAACATTGCTTATTCTGCCGACAAGAGACTTTCCTTTTGAAATGACAGGCTGATTCAGCGCAATGCCGTCCGCCGTCCCCTTGTCAACAGTGATTGTGCTGTACCAATTTGAAGGACTCCGCGCGATTATCTCTGCCGCCTCGGTCTCCAGCTGAGGATTCGCCTCACGCAGTGCAAGCAGCCTGCGCAGCTCCTCGTTCTCGCTTTTTGCAAGCTCATTTTCCCGAACCGAGTTTTCAAGCTCGGCTTTTTCGTCCTTCAGACGGCTGTTTTCTTCTCTCAGCTTGTCAATATCCGAAAAATATCCGAAAAACTCCGTGACTCCTCCGCCAATTCTCGTGAACATCTTCTGAATCGGCGTCAGAACAACCTCCGCAACGTTCTCAAAAAACATTGCACCGCCCCCGGACGCGTTCAGAAAGCCCATGACACCGCCAATGACAACCACTGCCGCTATTAAAATGAAAACACATCTGTTTCTAAAAAGCTTTTTCAAAAGATGCATCCTCCCTCAAAATTATCCTGAAATCAATATGCTGCGCAGTGTCTTGATTTCCTCAAGCGACTTTCCTGCGCCGATTGCAACGCACTCAAGCGGCGTTTCCGTTATATAAATCGGAATTTCCGTGTGAGCATTGATGAGTTTGCCGAGTCCCTTCATTGTTGAAACTCCGCCCGTCAGAACGATTCCCGACTCAAAAATATCCGCCGCAAGCTCAGGCGGTGTTTTTTCAAGAACCGCCTTGATTCCGTCAATGATTGCCGCAAGACTCTCGCGGAATGCTTCACGGATTTCAACAGAATCAACCGTAACATTCTTCGGCAGACCCGAAACCAAATCTCTGCCGTTTGCAACCGTTGTTATTTCCTCCTTCAGCGTGCAGGCTGAGGCGATTTCCTTCTTTATCTGCTCCGCAGTTATGCTGCCGATAATCAGGTTATGTTTTTTCTTCATGTGCTGAATTATGTCATTATCGAACGTGCTTCCCGCAACCTTCAGGCTTTGCGAGGTCACAACGCCGCCGAGAGATATGACCGCAATTTCGGTCGTGCCTCCGCCAATATCCACAATCATCGAACCGACAGGCTCGCTGACCGCAATTCCTGCGCCGATTGCTGCCGCCATTGATTTCTCAATCAGATAGACCTCTTTTGCGCCTGCGGCAAGCGTTGCGTCACGGACAGCGCGTTTTTCAACGTCTGTTATGTGTGCAGGTATGCACACAACCGCCTTGGGCTTGAAGATTGAGCCTGAAACCGCCTTTTTTATGAATGCACGGAGCAGAGCAACCGTTATGTCAAAGTTTGCAATGACGCCCTCCTTTATCGGAGAAATTGCCCGTATGTCGGCAGGCGTTCTGCCAAGCATATCCCCTGCACTTTTTCCGAGTGCAAGTATTTTTCCCGTCTGTTCGCTGATTGCCGCCACAGTCGGCTCATTCACAACGATGCCCTTTCCTCTGACATAAACAATTGTGTTTGATGTCCCCAAATCAATTCCGATTTCGTTTGCCATAATAACTTTCGCAGCCTTTCTGCCCACAAAGCATTGTCAAATGTATTCCTCACCTGCCGTGGGTCGTGCAGGAGGGATTCAAGCACACGGGAGTCGAACACAATATGGTTTAAACAGGCAAATTTGTGAAAATACTGTGTTTTTGCCTTGTCTTTAACACAAAATTGCTCTGCTTAAACTCTCCGACCCTGTATGCAAAAAAATTATTATATTTTTGTTTCCGGAGGACGAAGCAAGGCTTGCGCCTTGCAAGGACAACGGTTCAAAAAGATGGTGATTTTTTAATTACAGGGCATATCGGGTTTGGCTCCCGTGTGCCTATGCAAGACCGTTTTTTCGGTCTCACCTATCCTCAGTTTAAAATTTTCATTCCATATTCCGACTTCAGCACCTCACAAAGCCTGCAAAGCGGAAGCCCGACAACATTGAAATAATCGCCGTGTATTTCCTTCACAAAAACCGAACCGAGACCCTGAATGCCATATGCGCCTGCCTTGTCCATGGGTTCACTCGAGGCAATGTATGCGCGTATTTCATCATCTGATAAATCCCTGAAAACAACGTCTGTTTTTTCAAAAAAACGTGTTTCCTTTCCTGCCTTCAAATCCTTAACGCAGACCCCCGTATATACCGAGTGAGCCGTGCCTCCGAGAGCGGTGAGGATTCCGAATGCGTCCGCCTCGTCCTTCGGTTTCCCGATTACCGCACCGTTTTGCGACACAACGGTGTCTGCGGCAATCACCAGTGCGTCAGTCCCTTGCGGTATGCGCAATGCAACGTTTTCACATTTTTCGGCAGCAAGCATAACAACCGCTTCCTCGGGAGATTTCGCACCTTCCGCATTCTCGGGTGTGTTGTCAGCAAGCACCTCAAATTCAATCTTCAGCATTTTAAGCAGCTCACGCCGTCTTGGCGACGCGGAAGCCAAAATAATTTTTCTCATGCCTTCCTCCGATATATCTTCATTATTCTGCCGCACAGCAGCTTTGCCGCATATCCCGTTGCCGAACCGCAAATCACCGCAATCACAAGCAGCGACGGGAGATAGGAAAGAGCATATGCCGAGTTCAGAACCGCACATGCAACAAGCAACTGCGCCGCGTTATGAGCCGCCGCGCCGAGCACACCCTCGCCGATCATACTGACGGCAGGACTGAAATGCCTTCTGCAAAGCCACATGGCACAGACTGCCGCCGCCGCGCCCGAAACGCTGTATGGCACAGCACCTGCACCGCCTGTTATCAATGCACCGATGAATGCACGGCAAAGCGCAATCAGCATTGTGCAGCCTCCGCCGAACAGTGACAAATTTATCATCGAAACAATGTTGGCAAGTCCGAGCTTGCCGCCCGGAATGGGCAAAACCGCAAACTGCGATTCTATGTATTGAAGCACAAGACCGCACGAAACCGAAACCGCCATTGTGCATATTTCAAAGCTTGTATATTTTTTCTTCATCAATATGTCACCCTGTCAACCGCGCTCTCACCGCCCGAAATTCTGAGCGTGAACCTGTTCGGCGCACAAATAATCACCTGTCCCGCTTTTGTCACTGCGCCGCACTTCACGTCATATTTATCACGGCACGATGCTTCAATCACCCGTGCGCCGTTCTTTGTCAGCTCAACCGTGTTTGTGCCGAACCGCGTTTTCACCTCAACCGTCTCGGTTTTTCTGATGTCAGAAAGCCTGTAGGCTGCATATTCCTGTCCGTCAACGCATATGACCGCATATTCCGCAGAATCGCTCCACGAAAGTGCGCCGACAGCCGCATAGATCACCGCCGCCACAGCAAGCACACAGACAATCACCAGCTTGTCGCCGCGCGTCATTTGCCTGTTGAGCCGAAGCCCCTTGAGCCGCGCATGGTTTCTTCAAGGCTGTCAACAATGACAAGGTTTGCCGCCTCAACGGGTACAAATATCACCTGAGCGATTCTGTCGCCCGTCTTCACAGTGTAATCCTCGTCCGAAATGTTTTGCAGCAGAACCTTCACCTCGCCCGTATAGTCGGAGTCAATAATCCCCGGAGCGTTGCAGACGATGATTCCCTTTTTTGCCGCAAGACCTCCGCGCGAGCAGATTATACCGCCATATCCCTTGGGAATCTGCATGGCAATTCCCGTTGAGACCAGCGCACGCTCACCTGCACGCAGCACAAACGATGTTCCGATTGCAGCCGACAAATCCATACCGCAGCTGCCTCTGGTTGCATATTCGGGTCTGCTTATTTTATCCGAAAGATATTTCAGTTTCACGTTTATCATGCCTACATCACTCCTTTATAAAAATGTGCGCCCGTGAAGTCCTCGGGACAATAGCCTGTTTTTTTCATGAATGCGTCACAAACTCTTTTGCATTCATCAGCACTCTCATCAGTAAAATATAACCTGAAAAATGTTACACCCGCATTTGAAAGCGCGTCCAAATCGCGCGCCGCAAAGGTCTTTTTGCAATTCAGCACAATACTTCTGCATGAAGCACCGTCCGAAATCACCGGAAAGGTCATTCCCATTCTGTCGGTTATTTTTCCTCCCTTTCCTCCGCACGGACATGTGCCGGCATTGCGCACAACACAGTTTTCCGTCAGCATAAGCGGAAGTCTGCCGTATGCCATGACCTGTACGGGTATGCTCTTTTTCAGCTCTCTTATCTGTTTCAGAGTCAGCTCAGGCGACAGCTCCGCCGTCCTCACTCCCTGTTTTTTCAGCCACATAAGCGAACGGCTGTTGAAAATGTTCAGCCGAAAACCGCCGTATATCTTTTCGGGCGAAAATTCGCTCAATGCCGAAATGTTCATCGCGGCAAGTGCGCGATATCCGTCCTCCAGAAGCATGCGCACCTGCTCTACGGTTTTTCCGCATTCATTTTCGGGAATGACCGACGGCATGACAATGACTGTTTTTTCCTTGATTCTGTCAGTCAGTCCGCGGTCGCCGAGAATCAAATGCAGCGGAACATAAAAAAGCTCAAACGGCAGATCCCTGAGTGCCGCAAGCTGTGAGGCATTCGTCACCTCGCAGACAAAGTGCCGTCCGTCAGCCTCATTGTCATACGGCTCATCGGGAACTGTGCAAAAAGCCGCTGTGCGCTTATACGAACGCGTGATTTCTTTCTCAAGCATATCAAGCGCACCTCTCCGCACCGCATTCAAATCACTTGCGGACATATGCGGCGCACCCTCAATGTCAACCGAAAGATTTTTAATCTCAAACGGCGTTCCTCCCGTTTTTCCGATGTTCTTTGCCGCATTATCCTCTGTCAGCGGTGCGCTTTGCGCGTGTTCCGCCTTTTTTTCATATATATATTCAATCCGACAGCCGCCGCCCTGCATTTCAAGCCTTGGGTATTCGCCCTCATGCACCGTCAGCCGGCATGTCAAAGGTGTTTTCCTGTTTTCTGTTTTCAGACCTCTCTGAATTTCCTTCACAAGGTCTGTTTCATTTTTTCTGTATGGGTTGTCGGGTTTATTGAATGCAAACATATTCTTCCCCGTTTTGCCCGTAATATATCCGTCCGTCAGACCGCCTCTGTTGAAAATGCTGTCCAGCAGACGAATGTCGTCCTCCGACACACTCTGCGGCGCGTCGAGATATTTTCTGTATACGCTCACCACCGCCGCGACATATGCCGCACCCTTCATTCTGCCCTCGATTTTCAGCGATGTCACACCTGCATCGGCAAGTGCGCCGAGATTTTTCAACGTGCACAAATCCTTCAGGCTCAGATAAAACGCCTTTTTTCCTCCATTTGAGGAATATGGCAGTCTGCACGGCTGCGCACATTTTCCGCGGTTGCCCGATCTGCCGCCGATTATGCTGCTCATCAGGCACTGACCGGAATAGCTCATGCACAATGCGCCGTGAGCAAAAACCTCAAGCTCCATGCCGCAGTTTTCGGATATTTTCCGAATGCTCTCAAGCGAAAGCTCACGCGAAAGCACTGCACGGCGAATCCCGAGTCTCGTCAAAGCATTCACGCCGTCGGAATTGTGAATCGTCATCTGTGTGCTTGCATGAACGGGCAGGTCAGGCACCGCAAGCTGTGCAAGCTCCGCAGCCGCAATATCCTGGACAATGACCGCGTCCGTGCCGATTTTGTTCAGAAATTCAAGATATTTCAAAACCTCATCAAGCTCCGAATCCGCAATGAGGGTGTTCACCGTGACATGCATACGAACACCGCGAAGATGGCAATAGTCCGCCGCAGCCTCCAGTTCCGCACGGTCGAAATTGTCGGCATAGCTCCTTGCGCCGAAGCTTTTACCCGAAAGATAAACCGCGTCCGCACCGCTTTGAACAGCAGCAATCAGACATTCACGGTTTCCGGCAGGTGCAAGCAATTCCATTTTTCGCATGAATTCTCCAATCCTTAGCCTCAAAAACGCTCCAACTCCGATTCTGAAAGGCGGATTTCCGCTTTCGGCTAAATCAGTTTATTTGTCAGAATGCTTTGCAAGCTCGATTTTGAGCCGCTGCACTTCCTTCACAAGCTCTTCCGTCCGTTTTTCCGCCTCGTCAAGCTTTGTTTTCATTTGCTTTTCGCTCTTGGAATAATCGGCAACCTGTTTTCTGAGATTGTCCGTTCCGTCCTCCAGCTTCAGATAGTCGTCCGAAAGGTTGATTGATGTCAGCATTGCAAGCATTGCAGTGCTCAGGTGCGGATTGTGTTCGTTTATCTCCGCCATTTTTTTGTCAACAAGTATTGCAACTCTCTGCACATACTCCGGCTCCTCGGGTGTCACAAGTGTATAGTCCGTGCTGTTGATTCTCACAACAACCTTATTCTTTTCCATAGAAAATCCCCCCAAAGCTAAAATTACCGCTTTTTCATCACTTCAAGACCCTTAAAGAAAGCCATAACGGTTTTTGCGTCATTAATTTCATTATTCATAATCATTTTTTTCACTTCGTCAATTTCAAACAGCTCAATATCCAGATATTCGTCCTCATCGGGGTGAATTTCTCCGCGGTAAAGCCCTGTTGCAAGAAAAAGATATGTGACCTCATTCGCAAAGCCCGGCGAGGGATACATATGACCGAGAGGAACAAAGCTCTCTGCCTTCATTCCCGTCTCCTCCTCCAGCTCGCGCATTCCGCACACAAGCGGTTCTTCTTCTCCGTCAAGCTTGCCTGCCGGAATTTCATAGATTGCCTTTTCAATCGGCTTTCTGAACTGCTTCACCATTATAATTTTATTATCCTCTGTGACTGCCAGAACACCGACGCCGCCCGGGTGGTCAACAATGTCCCTGTATGCCGTCTTTCCGTCGGGCATCAGAACCGTGTCAACCCTGACGTTTATGATATGTCCTTCAAAAACACGTTCCGACGATGCGGTTTTCTCTTCAAATACCATTCAAAAATCCTCCGTTCCAAGGCACTCAATGCAAAAAATCACACAGACGGGCAGAAAAATTGTCTGCCCGTCCGATTTTCATTGATATATTCAAGCTGTCAGGCAGCAGGTTATATGATTCCGTGTGCCATCATAGACTGAGCAACCTTCATAAAGCCCGCAATGTTTGCGCCCATAACATAATTGCCCTCGTGTCCGTATTCCTTTGCCGCACTGCTTGTCTTTGCATATATATCTTCCATGATACCCTTGAGCTTTGCGTCAACCTCTTCAAATGTCCATGAATATCTCATGCTGTTCTGGCTCATTTCAAGAGCTGATGTTGCAACACCGCCCGCGTTTGCAGCCTTTGCAGGTCCGAACAGAACGCCGTGTGACTGGAACTGAGCAACAGCCTCAGGTGTTGAAGGCATGTTTGCGCCTTCTCCGACAGCATAGCAGCCGTTTGCAACCAGTGCCTTTGCAGATTCCTCATCAATCTCATTCTGAGTTGCACACGGAAGTGCAATGTCACACTTAACTGTCCAAACGCCCTTACAACCCTCATGATATTCAGCCTCGGGATGATAGTTCAGATATTCCTTAATTCTCTTTCTCTCAACCTCTTTAATCTGTTTAACTGCTGCAACGTCAATTCCGTTCTTGTCATATATATAACCGTTTGAATCCGAAACGGTGACAACCTTTGCACCAAGCTCTGTTGCCTTCTGAACAGCATAGATTGCAACGTTGCCCGAACCTGAAACAACAACCGTTGCGTCCTTGAACGACTTTCCGTTGTCCTTCAGCATTGCGTCTGTGAAATAGCACAGACCATAGCCTGTTGCCTCTGTTCTTGCAAGGCTTCCGCCGTAGGTCAGACCTTTTCCTGTCAGAACGCCCGTGAACTCATTGCGCAGTCTCTTATACTGACCGAACAGATAGCCGATTTCACGTCCGCCGACACCGATGTCACCTGCGGGAACGTCTGTGTCCGCACCGATGTGCTTTGCAAGCTCTGTCATGAAGCTCTGGCAGAAGCGCATAACCTCAGCGTCCGACTTGCCCTTGGGGTCAAAGTCAGAGCCGCCCTTGCCGCCGCCGATGGGCAGACCTGTCAGAGAGTTTTTGAAAATCTGCTCAAAGCCCAGGAACTTTATTACGCTCTGGCAAACAGACGGGTGGAAACGCAGACCGCCCTTATACGGTCCGATTGCGCTGTTGAACTGAACTCTGAAGCCGCGGTTCACCTGAACCTTGCCGTTGTCGTCAACCCACGGAACTCTGAAATATATAACTCTTTCGGGCTCAACTATTCTTTCAAGAAGACCGTTTGCCTCAAACTCAGGATGCTTTTCAACAACAGGCTCCAACGATTCCAGAACCTCGTAAACCGCCTGCAAAAACTCACTCTCGCCGGGGTTTCTCTTTTCTACACCTGCATATACCTTTTGCAGGTATTCGTTTTTCATACTCACTTTAATCAACTCCTAAAGTTTATTAACCTATCCACCGCTTATTATACCACACTATTTTTTTCTATGCAAGATTTTTTTGCTAAGTTAGGCGATTTTTTTCACATTCGCCCGTTGTCAGCTATCGGGCTGTGCAGCTGCGCCCCGCAAGTCTGCCCGTTGAAAAGGCAATCTGAAGATTATATCCGCCCGTATATGCGTCAACATCAATCACCTCACCCGCAAAAAACAGTCCGCCAACCTTCTTTGACTGCATTGTTGACGGGTCAATATCCCTGACCGAAACACCGCCCGATGTGATTATTGCCTGTTCAATCGGACAGAAATCCGTCACCGTCAGCTCCACATGCTTAATTGCACGGACAAGCGCGGCGCGCTCTGCGCGCGTCACCGAATTGACCTTTTTGTGCGGCTCAATTTCCGACAGCGCACACACCGTATCAATCAATGCCGAGGGAAGCAAATCACCGAGAGCGTTTCTGAAATCCTTGTTTGTGTATTTCTCAAAATCCCTCAGAATCCGCTTATCAAGCGTTTTGTCATCAAGAGCCGGCTTGAGATCAAGCACAATCCTATATTTCCCCTCCGCCATCGGACGCATATGCGCCGACGCGCTGAGTATCACAGGTCCCGTCAGACCGAAATGCGCAAACATCATTTCGCCGAAATCCTCATACACCTTTTTTCCTTTTTCGTTCAGAACCGTAATTGCAATGTTTCTGAGAGACAGTCCCATAAGTCCGTATGCCCATTGCTCACGAACCTTAACCGGCACCAGAGACGGCTTTGGTTCAATCACGGTGTGTCCAAGTTCCTCCGCCCACACATATCCGTCGCCTGTTGAGCCTGTTGTGCTGTAGGAAAGACCGCCCGTTGCGACAATCACCGATTTTGCGGAAAGCTTTTCGCCGCTGCCGAGCTGAACACCGCACACCGCGCCGTCCGCAGTCAGAATTTTCTTCGCCTCGCCCTTCACAATCCGCACGCCGTTTGATTTCATATACCGTGCAAGCGCATCGGCAATATCCGAGCTTTTGTCGGACACGGGAAACACCCGTCCGCCGCGTTCTGTCTTTGTTTCAACTCCGAGACTGCCGAAAAAATCTATTGTGTCGAGATTGGTGAAGCCATAGAACGCGCTGTATAAAAACGAGCTGTTCACAGTCACATTTCCGATCAGTTCCTCCGTGTCCTCACAGGCGTTTGTGACATTGCAGCGTCCCTTGCCCGTTATCAGGAGCTTTTTCCCGAGAATCCTGTTTTTTTCAATCAGAGCAACACGTGCGCCGCCTTCCGCGGCAGTGCCTGCCGCCATCATGCCTGCCGCACCGCCGCCGATTACAATGACATCAAAGCTGCTCTCTCTCATGATTTTTTGCTCCTGCTCTTTCTTTGAGACGGACGGAATTTTGAGGACGGCTTTTTATCCGTACCGATTTTTTTGAGCATGTTGACCTCCGACTCGGAAAGCTTTCTCCACTTTCCCGTCGGCAAATGTCCGAGCACAAGTCCTGCCTCGCTGACTCTTTTCAGCTTTTTGACAATGCACCCAAGCTCCTCAAACATTCGGCGCACCTGACGGTTGCGTCCCTCATGAATTGTAATCTGAATTTTTGTGCCGAGCTGTGTTGCGCCGACAACCTCAACCTCTGCCGGGCTGGTCTTATATCCGTCAATAACCACACCACGTCTGAGATTCACAATTGTGTCCATTGACACATTGCCCGTGACCTCTGCAATATATGTTTTCGACACATCATGCTTCGGGTGGGTCACACGAAAAGTCAGGTCGCCGTCATTTGTCATCAGCAAAAGTCCCTCCGTGTCATAATCCAGTCTGCCGACAGGATATATCCTTGCCGAAATATCAGACACAAGTTCCATGACCGTGGGTCTCCCCTTGTCGTCCGAAACCGTTGTGACAAATCCGACGGGCTTGTTCAGCATAATATACATTTTCTTTTCAACATGCTTGATTTTCTCGCCGTCAACCTCAACCGTGTCATAGTTTTCGTCAATCTGCACGCCCATCTCGCGCACAATCTCACCGTTGACCGCAACCCTGCCCTCACTGATTATTTTTTCCGCTCCGCGGCGCGACGCAACGCCTGCCGCCGCAAGATATTTCTGTAATCTGACCAATTTTCTGTTCTCCGTTTCTGAAATTTTTATCGGCAAGTCAGTCTCTCACCATTTATAGTCTGCATTATGATACGGCGTCCCGACAAACCCGATCTGAGTGAAATCCTCCGTATTATGGCGGATTATGTAGTCAATGTATGATTCCGTCATAAGTGCCGTGAGCCTGTAGCCCGCAGCGTTCAGGTGTCCCGCAAGATAGAAATGCTTCTTGAATTTTTCATCATGCACAGGTGCATATTTTCTGAAATCCAGAACATAGCAGTTTTCAAACACAGCCGCAATTTCGTGAAGCAGCTCCGCATGTCTGTCATAAATCCCGCTGCGTTCAGGCGACTCGTCCGACTTCGGGCATGTCATCAGAAAAAATTTTGCCTTCGGCTGAAGCATTTTGAATTTCGAGATAATTTTTGCATAATAGCCTGCAAAGGTCGGTTTGTTCTTTGCGTAATCCTCCGTGTCAATGTCGGCTGTGCTGCCAAGCTCCATTTCCCCTGCCAGAATCGCGCTCGCGTCATTCACCCCGAGAGCGATTATATACGCACGGCACTTGTATTTGTCGGAATAAAAGCCCTTTTCCTTTGCAAGATCATTGAAGGTTTTTGCCGAAAGACCTCCGCGCGACAGATTATAGACCGTGCACCCCGCATCTCTCGCCATAAACTGACCCCATGAATATTCATAATAATCATGCCAGCCGCACTCACCGTTTTCCATTGATTCAAACTCTCCCGAGGAAAGACTGTCGCCTATGCAGCCTATGCTTCCGAGTATTCCGCAGAATCCGCCGTTTCCGACAATTGTGTCAAGCGGCTGTTCTCCGTTTTTATCCATAAACCTTTCAATATCCATTGCCATTTTAAAGCTTCCTTTCTTTCTTTGATTGCGCCGATTTCCCGAGTATTATAATACAACACTTGCGCCGCATTTTCAAGCCTTTTCAAAGAAAAAGCCCTCCATTTCAAAGGGAAGGCTTTTTTACCGTTCAAATTAATTGGCTCTGCTGTTCCAGAATCCGACTTCAAGCACCTTGTTCAGAAGGTCATATGACATTGATGACAAATCATAGTCAAACACTGCCTTCACAAAGAAATCATCAACATAAACCTTGTTGTCTCTCTCAATTGCGGGATAGTTCAATGCAAGATCCATGCCGTCAACATTGACGATGTTTTCGCCGACTCTGAACTTCACCGTTTTGAAGCCGTATTTGCCCTCTGCCGCAGTCACGGTCAGCAAGCCGTTGTCATATGCAATGTCAAACGTGTCACTGTCCGCACTTTCAAACAGATTGCGCACTCCGAAATATGCACCGTCACTGCCTGCCGCAAGATATTCGCCCTCTTCATATATTCCGATGAACGGACTTGCGCCGTCGGGAACTATCATCGTGTCATATCCGTACATCATTTCATTGAACGGAACCGAATTTTCATTTGTAAGCTCGGGGAAATCAACCTTCACATATCTGTTCACATTTTTGTAGGTTTGCTTCATGTGAAGCGTGAAATCAAGCACTCCCTCCGTGTCAAGCTCCGCACCGAACACACGTGCCGCAGCCGCAGGGTCAATGCTGAAATGAATGTCGCTCGTCACGCCTCCGACATATTTTCCTGCCAGAGTGTAGGTTATCGTGATTCCGTCCTTGCCGAAAATCTGTATCTTGTCAAGCGTATCGCGCACGCCTGCCAGCATTCCGCGCACCGCAAGCGACGACATGACATTGCCCGGTGCTTCGGGAAGAAACAGTTTTTCCGTTTCCCCATTATCCGCCGCAATGTTCAGTGCAAGCTCCGCCACGCCGAGAATATATTTCTTTGCAGCCGCATCGTCCAGCTTGACGGTGACCGCAGCACCCCTCGTTGTGACAGTTCCGCACTCGGTCAGCAAATCTGCCGCCTTTGCCGAAATTGCTCCGATTGCCTCCTTGTTCAGAAGCTTGTCATATACCGCCGCAACCGACGCAAAAGCCTCACCGCCGTCCGACTTTACAAGCTCTGCAATGTCAATTTTCAAATATTTATCCATGTACGGATATTTTGCAACGATGTTATATGTTGGGTTTTCGCGGTCTCCGAAATCCAGATCAATCCACATTCCGCATTTCGCGTCAACATTCAGTGTGAGGTTTCTGTTCACCTCGGCAGGAATGCTCTGA
Source organism: uncultured Clostridia bacterium (assembly GCA_934463175.1). GTDB lineage: Bacteria > Bacillota > Clostridia > Monoglobales > Monoglobaceae > CAKSIW01. The sequence goes on from CAKSIW010000002.1 coordinate 59,930, forward strand.
GCACCCTCCATGCTCATTCTGATCTGCTTATAGTCATCGGAAATGCTCACCTTGACCTCCACATTGCTTTTCGCGCCAAACAGGCTTTCGGCAAGCGTTTTCAGATTCACAAACAGCGACGCCGGATATGCCTCCGCAAGTCCGTCAAGAAAATCAATCGGCTTGTTGAGCGTGAACGAAAGCTCCGCCGTGCCCTCATAGCTTTTATATTCCTCCTTGAGAAAATCAAGTCCCGCAGCACTGACGCTCATTGTGAACATCATAACCGCCACAGCAATAAAGCTGATTAGTCTTTTCATAGTCCGTAAACACTCCTTTGCTTTTTCTTCAATATAACACATTTGTGCGGAATTTTCAAGCACAATTCTCACATATTCTTATACTTATTGAGAATTTTGTTTATTCTGTTTATCGGATTCAGAAGGTCGCTGATTGAATGCTCCGCATTAAGCTCACTGATGAGAAGTGCAATATATTTGCTCATATCAACCTGGTGATACCACGGCTTGGTCAGAAGCTCAGGCTTTGCATATATGAGGTTTGTTGTGAACACACCCTCAATCAAGCCTTCTTCATATGCCTTGTCAAAACGCTCAAAGCCCTCTGTGAAAAGTCCGAATGTTGAGAACACAAACACTCTCGACGCATTTCTCTTTTTCAGCTCGCGCGACACATCAATCATCGAATCGCCCGACGAAATCATATCGTCAACAACAATAACATTTCTGCCGTCAAGGTTTGAGCCGAGGAACTCATGCGCAATAATCGGGTTCTTTCCGTTCACAACCTGCGAATAGTCACGGCGTTTATAGAACATTCCCAGCTCCATTTCAAGAACCGAGGAATAATACATACATCTTGACATTGCGCCCTCATCGGGAGACACAATCATCGTGTTTTCCTTGTTCAGGATTATGTCCTTGTCATACTTCAGACACGCTTTTATCATCTGATATGTAGGCTGAACGTTTTCAAAGCCCTTGAACGGAATTGCGTTCTGAACTCTCGGGTCGTGTGCATCAAAGGTGATTATGTTGTCAACTCCTATGCTCGTCAGCTCCTGAAGTGCCATTGCACAGTCGAGAGATTCCCTTGACTGGCGTTTGTGCTGTCTGCCCTCATAGAGCATGGGCATGATGACGGTGATTCTCTTTGCCTTTCCGCCGATTGCCGAAATGACACGCTTCAGATCCTGATAGTGGTCATCGGGACTCATGGGAATTTCCTGTCCGTACAGCTTGTATTTTTCGCCGTAGTTGAAGCAGTCCACAACGATATATACATCATATGTTCTCGCAGAATGCATTAATGTCGCTTTCGCCTCACCCGTGCCGAATCTCGAAACCTTTATCGGAAGCAGAAAGGTTTCAATATCGTCCATATCGTCGTTAAACATTTTGAGGTGTGCGTCAACCTTTGAGCAAAAGCCGTCACACCCTGACATTCCGATTACGCCGAGTCTTCCCAGATTGTACGATTCGATTGTTGATTTCATAAATTCTCTCCTTTGATTGCATTATATCTTAAACTTAATTATTAACTTTCGTTAACCGCGGTGTTCGGACAGAAGCCTGTATTTTATATCCCAGAGCGGCTGCGACAAATCCACATAATATTCATGCGGATTCTCAAAACGCTTAACCTCGTCCCAGATTTTGTCAAGCTGCTCCATGCAGTTGTTCCTTATTTCTTCAAGCGAGGGCGAGTCATAGACGCATTTTCCGTTTGCAAAAATCTGTCTGCGCAGCTCAACCGCCGTGAAGTCCGAAACGGTCTTTCTTTTCCAGACATGCTCGGGGTCAAACAGCTCATACGGCTTCGATGAATCTATTTTTTCATCTGCAAGGGTGATCACATCGGCAATTGCCTTACCCGTGTCGTTTGCAAACAAACGGTACAGGTTTTTGAAGCACGGATTCGTTATCTTGGAAACATTCTCGCTGACCTTGATTTTCGGAATGATTTCACCGTTTTCTTCAATTGCCGCAAGCTTATACACTCCGCCGAAAACAGGCTCTGATTTCGACGTGATGAGCCTTTCGCCGACACCGAACGAGTCAATGCACGCACCCTGCTTCAATATGTCCTGTATTATATATTCGTCAAGGGAATTTGAAACAACGATTTTGACGTCCTCATAGCCCGCCGCGTCCAGCATTTCACGGGTTTTTCTCGTCAGATATGTTATGTCTCCGCTGTCGATTCTGACACCCTTCGGGCGGATTCCCATTGGACGGAGAACCTCGTCAAAGACGCGGATTGCATTCGGAACTCCCGATTTCAGCACATTGAAGGTGTCAATCAAGAGCGTGCAGTCATTCGGGTATGCAAGTGCGTACGCGCGGAACGCATCATACTCCGAATCAAATGACTGAACCCAGCTGTGCGCCATTGTCCCGAGTGCCGGCACGGCAAACATTTTGTCCGAAACGGTGCATGCCGTTCCGACAGCACCGCCGATATATGCCGCCCTTGCGCCGTATATCGCGCCGTCACCGCCCTGGGCGCGCCTTGACCCAAACTCCATGACGGGTCTGCCCTCGGCAGCACGCACAATTCTGTTGCACTTTGTTGCAATCAGGCTTTGGTGGTTTATTGTGAGCAATATCATGGTTTCGACAAACTGCGCCTGAATCAGCGGTCCGCGAACCGTCACAATGGGTTCATTCGGGAAAATCGGCGTTCCCTCCGGAACTGCCCAGACATCGCATTTGAATTCAAAATCGGAAAGATAGTTCAAAAACTTTTCACTGAAAATCCCCTTGCTTCTGAGAAACTCAATGTCCTCCTTCTCAAATCTGAGATTTTCCAGATATTCAATAACCTGTTCAACGCCAGCCATTATGGCAAAGCCTGCATTGTCCGGAACCTTTCTGAAAAACATGTCAAAATATGCCGTTTTGTCCTGCATACCGTTTTCAAAATATCCGTTCGCCATGGTTATTTCATAAAAATCGGTTAATAGCGTATAATTCATTCCGAAAATCCTCTCCGAGCATTAAGTCAATTATAAAATTACATTTTAATTATAACACTCATGAATCAAAAACACAAGTATTTTGACCCGATTTTATCTTTTTCTACGTTTTACACAAATTATTCCCCGATTTGTCAATTTTTATACATACACGGCAAAATAACGGGGACGGTTTAAAAAACCGTCCCCGTTATTTTTAAAACCCCTCAAATTGGTCAAAGCCGCATTTTTCAATTGCGGACAAATATTTTCTATAATCCGTGTTTTTGAGCTTTGTGCAGTAATGATTCTTAAAGCTTCTGCCCTCAGCAGTCCACTCAATGAGCAAAAATCTCTCTCTGCCGTCCTCCGCGTCAAGCGACAGCACCTCCTCAGAGCTGTCGGCATGTGCCGCAAATTCAAGTGCCGCAAGCGCCTCTCCCGAATAAATATCCCTCACGGTGCACCTGATTTTTACATCGCGTCTCAGGTCATTGACGGCATACATCGTGAGCCTGCCGCCGTGCGGCTCGTCAAACATGAGACACACGGGCGTCTGCGAACGCTTTATATAATGATACGCAAGCTTTCTGACAAAATAGTAATCCACAACCGCGTCCGAAACCTGGGGCCAGCCGTCAAGCAGATTCCACCATATTATTCCCGTGCAGTCCCATTTTTTCAGTCTGAACTTTTCAATGAAATATTTCTTTGCCTCCGCCTGTGAAATCTGGCTCTGACGCACAAGGTCCGAAAAATTATCCTCCGCCGCTCCGAACATTGTCACAATCTGGCTGTATGTCAGACCGATTCTGTATACATACGGCGCATTCATATCAAGCTCGGGCGAGGCTGCATGAACCTTATATTCCGCAGTCGGCTCACCGTTTTCATCAAAAATTCTTTCGGGATTTTCAAGAAAACGCGAAAGAGATTCCGGCGACGGCATTCCCTGATACCCCGTCTCGGACGCGAAACGGCTTTTTGCGCCCGTATAGAACTCACCCTTGAAATAATCGCGCGGTCCCCACAGATGGTCTTCCGGTAGCGGCAGACCGCTTTCAAACGCTCTCTCGCTCACAAAAGGCGAGCTTGGGAGGTATGGGCGCGAATAGTCATACAGCTCAACCAGCTCCCCGAGAAGTCTGCGCGTCAGAACATTTTTGTTCGGGTCGCGGAAATATCCCGACCAGTCGCGGTATGCAAGGTCACATTCATTGTCGCCTGCCCACAAAACCAGTGAAGCATGATTCCGAAGCCGCTTAATCTGATACACCGCCTCTTCCTCCAGCCTGCTTAAAAATTCACCGCGCTGAGGATATACGGCGCACCCCATGGCAAAGTCCTGCCACACCATGATTCCGTGTTCATCGCAGAAATCAAAAAATTCATTGCTTTCATATACATTTCCTCCCCAGCAGCGGACAATGCTGCACCCCAACTCGTCAAGCATTTCAAGTGCCCTCCCGAGACGCTTTTTATCCTGCGAATGAAATGCGTCGAGCGGAACCCAGTTTGAACCCATGCAGAACACGCGCCGACCGTTTATGCGGAACGTAAACCTTCCGATTTTTTCCTCGCTCTCACTGTCGGTATATTCAAGCTCAACCGTGCGGATTCCGACCTTCAATTCACGCACATCAACGACCTCTCCGCGGCAAAGAAGCTCCACACGCGTTTCATAGAGATTCTGCTCACCGCAGTTTCTCGGCTGCCAGAGTCTTGCGTCCCTGACCTCAAGGTTAAACTGATAGCCGTAGTTCCAAAGGGTCTCGCACGCCTCAAAGCGGCTGTCTCCGCAAACGCCGTGTATTCTGACGGAATAGTCCCTGATGAAATCACCGCCGGTCTCAGCGTTGATGCAGAATCTCAGCTCCGCGGTCTTACTCTCACCGTCAAGCCGATTTGTTATGAAATGTATGTCCTTGATTTTATCGCTTTTTTCGTGTTCGAGCGTGACCTCCTTCCAAATGCCTGCCGACACAATTCTCGGCATGATGTCCCACCCGAACATATGTGCCGCTTTTCTGATATTCAACGCTGAAAAGTTATACTTAAACGCAAAGCAGCCTGACGGAACATCATATTTTCCTGCTTCGATACACACGGGCAGAATATGCACAACAACCTCGTTTCTGCCCTGTCTGATACCGCTTTTCGCCTCATACGGAATGAACATATTGTCAGTCCTTGCGGCGAATGTGCCGTTTATGAATATTTCCGACACGGTGTCGATTCCTTCAAACCTCAGAAAATCGCCGTCCTCCGCGTCAAACTCGGCAAAATACCACAGGTGCAGATTTTCCAGCTTCTGCGCCTCCAGCGTGTTCTCCGAGAAAAACAGGTCGGGGCACTTGCCCGCACGCATGAGGTCAAGCTCAAAGTTTCCCGGAACCTCTGCATCAATAATTTCAAAACCCGATTTTTTAATATCCTCTATTTTTGCAATTGTCATGCCTTGGCACAAAAAGTTAGGCGCATATGCCATTTTCCATTTAAACATTTTATTTACCTCCGTTCAAATTCCCTGTATTTTTATTATAACCGAACATCTTTTCCTTGTAAATTTCAAATATCCATGATATAATTAAGAAAATCAACACTGAAACGGAGGCGGAAATAATGGATTTTAAAATGCTTGAGGACGCGGATTTTCTGAAGAACTCCCACGGAATAGCCGTCAGGGAGCGCATATTTGACGAAGGATATTTTTCTCCTCCGCACTGGCACGGCTGTTTTGAGCTTGAAATTATTCTCTCAGGTCTTGCAGAGCACACATACAACGGGATCGGATTCCGAGTTGAGCGCGGTTGTGCATATCTCCTCTCAGGCTGTGATTTTCACGCCTTCCGCGCACAGGAATCAACCCGAATCATTAACATATGCTTTGACGGTGCGCTGCTCGGCGAACAGCTCGCCTCGGTTCTGTCCGTCAACCCGCGCCATGCCGTCTGCCGTTTTGATGAGGCGGCAACAGCTCTTGCCGAACAAAAAGCAGAGACGCTTAAGCTTGAGCTGACCCGCGAACAGCCGTTTTCGGATATAATGCTTCAAAATACAATTTCACAGCTTGTGATCATGCTTCTCAGGCACTCCGACATATCGTGCGAGACCGCCGCTCCGCCGCTTATTCTCCATGCAACAGCTCTCATAAATCAGTGCTTCCGCGGTGAGCTTTCGCTCGGAAGTCTTGCCGATCGGCTTTCGGTTTCCCCGAACTATCTCGGTCAGCTTTTCAAAAAATCAACAGGCATAACATACAACGAATATGTCAGCCGTCTGCGGCTCAGATATGCATGCCGTCTGCTGACCTCAACCGACCTTTCCGTGAAGGAAATTGCGTTCGCCTCGGGCTTTTCGTCTGCGGAATATTTCAGCGACGCATTCCGCCGCTGTCTTGCTCTCACTCCCCTGTCATACCGAAAAATGAAGAAAAACATTGTTTAAGCTCCATGTGTCCTCGCATATTCACGGGGCGGCACGCCGAACCGTCTCTTGAATGCCTTCAGGAAGTTTGACAGTGACGAAAAGCCGCATTCAAAGCACAAATCCGTGCTTGTTATTCTGTTGTTTTCAAGCAAACGCACGGCATAGTCAAGCTTCAGCTCCGTCAGATATTCCGTGTATGTGCAGCCGACATTCAAGCGGAACATTTCGGAAAAATATGTCGGACAAAAGCCTGCAATGCGCGCCGCCGTCTCCAGTGACGGATTTTCACGAAAATGAAGATGAAGAAACAGCAGTGCTTTTTTAATCGGCTTGCCATTCACGGTCTCGGTCGTTTTCTCGGGTCTGAATTCGCGCATCAGAATGATGAGAAGCGATTCCATGAGATTGCGCATATATTTTTCCCTGAACTCTGCACTTCCGTCATATTCCTCAAGCAGCATTTCCGCCGTCAGCTCCGCCCGCTCAAATGCCCTCCCCGACAGGTTCATGATGATGTCGCGTCCTTGATTCAGAAGCATGGTTATGAATTCATCGGACAATATGCCCTCGTCAAACATGATGTTCACCAGCGTGAGCGGCTCATCGGCATACAGCGCGTGAAAATCCGTCGGGTTGAGAATATATGCCGTACCTGCGCTAAGAGGATATTTCGTTCCGTTCAGATTTTGTCTCCCCCTGCCTCCGAGAATTATGTCAATCTCAAAAAAACCGTGCCAATGCATCGGGAACTCCTTTTCAATGCGTTTTTTTGACATTGAGACATTCCTGCTTATATGATTTTTTGCGTCAAGATACATAATCGTTTCCATTTTTAATCACCTATGTTAAATATATAACACTTTTTTCATATTGTCAATTAAAAATCCTAAAATTTGATAATATCGGTTTATTATTTGAGTATCAAAAGAACAGCAGAAATGATATCATTAAGAAAAAAGCAAGGAGGAAAAGCAATGAAAAAAACAGATTTGGGCGGCGCATGGCAGCTCAGGCGCACCGATTGGGCGGACAGCATTGAGGCTGCCGTTCCGGGAACGATATGCACCGACCTTATGCGCGCCGGACTTCTGCCTGACCCGTACTACAAATGCAATTCGGATTTGTTTGAGGAGGCGGCGGAATATGACTACATATACAGCCGTGAATTTGAGATTGACGCCTCAGACATGGGTTTTCGGAACATCACTCTTGTTTTCGAGGGGCTTGACACGTTATGCACCGTTTCGGTGAACGGAATGACGGTCGCCGAAACCGACAACATGCACCGCACATGGCGGTTTGACCTGAAACCGTTTGTTCGTGAGGGCAACAACGAAATATCTGTTCTGATTAAATCTCCGACAAAATTCTGCCGCGAAAAATATGCGGAAAAGCCTTTGCTTCAGGTTGCTGTCGACCAGTGCCGCGAGGGCTATCCTTATCTGCGCAAATCACACTGCATGTTCGGCTGGGATTGGGGTCCCGTCATACCTGACGGCGGAATCTGGAAAGACATTTTTCTTTCGTTTGACAACGGTCTGCGTCTTGACAGCGTGTTTGTCACTCAGGAACACACCGATGACGGCAGAGTTTTTCTGACAGCTTCGGCTGAAACCGAGCATTCTGCCGACGACCTGCGCTTTGAGCTGAAATTTGACGGCAAAGCATATTCCTCGGACGGCATGGACATACGCTTTGAGGTTGAAAATCCGCAGCTTTGGTATCCTGCCGGATTCGGTTCGCAGCCGCTTTACAACCTTGAATTCACTGCTTTTTCGGGCAATGAATCGGCTTCATATTCCTGCCGCTTTGGGCTTCGCAAGGCTGAGGTTGTGACCGAAAACGACCGTTTCGGAACAAGCATGTTTTTCCGCGTGAACGGCATTCCGATTTTCTCCAAGGGTGCGAACTACATTCCCGAGGACAGCATCCTCACGCGTTGCAGCCGTGAACGCACAAAGGAGCTTCTCTCTCAGGCAATCGAATGTCACAACAACACCGTCCGCATTTGGGGCGGCGCGACATATGCGCATGACTATTTTTACGATTTATGTGATGAAATGGGTATTCTTGTTTGGCAGGATCTCATGTTTGCCTGCTCACAGTATCCGAACGATGAAAAGTTCTACGACAGCATTGCACACGAGACTGAGGACAACATGAAACGTCTGCGCAACCATGCCTCTCTCATCATGTGGAGCGGAAACAATGAATGCGAGCTGGCAATGATTGAATGGTGGCATCAGTCGGGCAAGGCGCTTGAGGACTATCAGTATCAATATAACACGCTTCTCCGCGGTATTGCGAAAAAGCTTGACCCGACAAGGTATTATATGCCCTCCTCACCCACAGGCACAGGCGATTTCCGCAATATAAACACCGAGGAAATCGGCGATTCGCACTATTGGGAAATCTGGGGACAGATGAAACCTCTTGACGAATATCTGAAATATCACTTCAGGTTCATCAGTGAATTTGGTTTTCAGTCACTGCCGTGTTTGGAAACCGTTGAGACCTTCACAGAGGCGGACGACCGAAACCTGTTCACACGCGTTATGGAACACCACCAGCGCAACGGCAGTGCCAATGAAAAAATCCTGCTTTACTCCTCAAAGTATTTCAGATTTCCGAAAAGCTTTGACAGTCTGATATATATATCTCAGGTTGTGCAGGCGGAAGCAATCCGAATCGGCGTTGAACATTCGCGCCGCAACAGATGTGAAAACCGCTGCATGGGTACGATATACTGGCAGCTGAACGACTGCTGGCCCGTTGCATCATGGGCAGGCATCGACTATCTCGGCAGGTGGAAGGCACTGCAATACAGCTCAAAGAAATTCTATGCGCCGGTACTGCTTTCCGCAGTTATGCCCGAGAAGAACAGGCTGCTCGTTTCCCTGACAAACGACACTGTCGGTGATGTCACACGCAGTGTGTATTATGCAGTGAAGGATCGCCGCGGCAGCGTGCTTGCAAAAAATGAAACTGCTGCTGTTTCGGAAGCTCTGTCGTCCGCCGATATATTTGATGAGACACTTTCCGAAATTGACCCGTATACTCAGTATATTGAGTTCGGTATGGACGGCGAGGCTGTCGGAACGCTTCTCTTGTGTCCCGACAAGCATTTTGAATATGAGAATCCCGAAATTGAATATTCCCTCAGCGTTCGCAGCGGAAAAACCGTTGTCACACTAACCTGCAAAAGCCTTGCAAGGTTTGTTGAGCTGAAAGCCGACGGCGGAGACGCAAAATTCAGTGACAACTTTTTCTCGCTCTCAGCAGGAGACAAAAAAGAGATTGTCTGCGACAGATGTGTGGATTCTGTCAAAATCAGGAGCGTATTTGATAGCTATTAAATGACCGGGTCTGCGGCTTACTCAAATTTAAAACCGGACTTACCGCAGACAGTTATAATGCAAGAAAAAACTGCGGTGTACCTTTCGGTACACCGCAGTTTTTTGTCAGGCTGTGCCGTTTGTCCGGCTCCGTTTTCACGCATTCGCACAGGCAGCACAGCCGTCCTGCTGTTACATATAATCCTTCATAATCTCAGTCAAATGCTTCGCAATAATTTCGTGTCCATCTCTGAGCGGGTGAAACGGACTGAGCGGTATCCAGCCTGTTGAATCAATAAACACTATTGATTCCGAGTTTTCTTTGTTAAACTCAGCCACAAACCGTCCCAACTCCTTTGCATGTGCACCGCAGAATGCCGACAGTGCAAATATTTTTGACTTTGCATTCCGTTCACGGACAAGCTTCAAAAGCTTGTCATATTCCTTTAAATACTCCTCTGCACTGCTTTTGGAATCGTTTGCACCATGGTTAATTATAATATAATCCGCATTGGCACTTTCCATTGGTTCTTGGTCAAAGCAATACGGATATGCCTCACTCGCCTTGGGAACTGCGGCGCAGCCTCCATGGGTCACTCCAACAGAGCCATATCCCATTATTATCGGCTTCAGATTCAGTCTCTCGGCAGTCAGATATGCATACGTTGCTGTTGCATCATCTTGATACACACGATTCCATTGGTCAAAGGCTTCAGGTTTATACATTGCATCAATCAACACGCCCTCGGTTATTGAATCGCCGATAAACTCCACCGTTTTTCTGGTGTCATCGGGCAGAACTCCGTTTTGTTCCGCCTCATAACCCAAAAATGTCACCTTTCCTTCCAACGGTCCATACCAGCGATGATGTATTTCCGGCGCACCCTTATACACTATTTTCACCACATGAACCCCGTCCTCTGACGCACAAACTCTCAGATACCTGTCCAGCGGCACTTCAACTCTCGCACCTTCGTCAACAGAAATCCAAAGATGTCCATATGGATGCCTGTTTGTTTGCATATCAAAATGAAGCACTGCCATTTTTCCTTCATATGCTATTTCAATCATTCCTCCCGGAGCGGTCGTGACAGTCTTGTCTTTAAAATGTCTCCATCGCCCCGTATATCTGACCGATTCATCATCAACGCCATAAAACATTGTTCCCGATCCCCCTTTAAGACTCTGAATGCTTATTCTCTTCCGCCAGTGTACGGTTGAGGAATGTCACAATCTGACCGCGGCTGCAAATTGTCTGCGGTGCAAACTCTGTTGCGGAAACACCGCTTGTCACGCCATTTTCAACAGCCCAAGCAACAGCCTCGGCATAGTCCGCATTCTCGGGAACATCTGTGAAGCTTGATGTGTCAGCCATTTCGGGAGAATCTGCAATAATCCAGAGATATGTCACTGTTGCCGCACGCGTGCAGGGTGTGTCGCCGAGAAATTTGTCATCTGCAACCATGCCCATCTCATCTGCCCAGATTGCCGCATCATAGTAATAATCGTTTGTGCTCACATCACTGAAGGGATTCTCTGTTTCTGCTTTCGGTGAACCGACAGCACGCCACATAAATGTTATTATCTGTGCGCGTGTGCAGGTGTCATCAGGTGAGAATGTTGTTGCTGTTGTTCCTGTTGTGATGTTCTTCTCAACTGCCCAGCCGACAGCGTTTGCATAATATGCATCGGCTGCAACATCAGCGAAGGACGGTTTTTCCTGCGGCTTGTTCTCCTCAGGCTTTGTCTCTTCCGGCTTTGTCTCCTCGGGGGTGGTTTCAGCTTCTGCAAGGCGAACACCGTTGTTAACCTTTATTGTTGTTGTTTCATTGCCCAGTTTAAGAGTCAGAACACCCTTGACTGAACCGTTCTTTGTGGTTGTTGAATTAACCTTTGCAAATTCTGTCCACTCAACCGTGCTGCCGTTCTTCACCTTTGACTGTGCCTCTGCCAGAATTTCTTCCTGAGTTGTTGTGTTGTCAAACGATCTGCTCATGAAGATTTCTTTAACCGCTGCGCGATCCTCAGCAAGCTTTTCAGCGTCCGCATTTGCTTCTGCCGCAGCACCTGTCAGCTTGGGTATCTTAATTGAATACATTTCGTGACGTGTGCTTGTTTCACAGTCAAAACGAATGTTGACAAAAAGGCTTCCGTCCTTTTCACTTGTTGCATTGTAAACTCTGAAGTCCGTCTCTTTGTCGAAGGACACCTTGACATCACTGTCCTCGGGAAGAACCTTTGCAACCTCTCTCAAAAACTCGTCAGCCGTCATGTCGTTATAAACCGTCATCACTGTTTGTCCCTTTTCAACAGCCTTAACAGCCTGTCTTGCCGCCTCAATCTTTGTTCCCGCATCGGGAGCCGCAAAAGCAGCGCCTGCCGCAAATGCCGCAACCATACAAATTGCAGCGATCACACTAATAACTCTTTTTACCATTTTGTTTTCCTCTTTTCCTTTTTATATATATTTTTTAGTCGTCCGCGGATTGTGTGTGCCTGAAACAAACTATTGCTTCCGGCACGGCGAATCCGCACACGCTCATTATTTTTCCGATTTTTCCTTGCGTTTTTCTCAAATTCCGGACAGCTCTGCGAACTTCCGATTTATTCGCCGATTGCACGGATAAGAAATGTCACAATCTGACCGCGGCTGCATATTTCGGACGGTGAGAACTCATTCTCCGAGGTTCCGCTCGTCACCCCGTTTTCAACAGCCCATGCAACCGCACCCGCATATTCCGAGGTCTGCGGAACATCATTAAATTTCCCTGTTGCTGCTGCCTCGGGCGCGTCCGCATTCTTCCAGAGATATGTCACCGTTGATGAACGTGTGCACGGGGTATCGCCGCCGAATACACTTCCCGAAACCATGCCCTTCTCGCTTGCCCATATCGCCGCATCATAATAATAATCGTCAAGGCTGACATCACTGAACGGATTTGCCGCAGTTGCCTTCGGTGCTCCCACTGCACGCCACAGGAACGTCAGAATCTGAGCGCGTGTGCAGGTGTCATTCGGCGAGAATGTTGTTGCGGTTGTTCCTGTTGTTATGTTTCTGTCAACCGCCCATTTCACGGCATTTTCAAAATAGTCTCCTGCCTTTACATCAACGAACGGTGTGCTGCCGCCCGTCGGCTGAACAGCTGTATCGGTTTTTCCGCCCCCTATTGTGAACACAACCGACACATTCGACCGAAGATTCATTTGATAGCCTCCGTCAACCTTTTTCAGTGCTTCAACAGAAATCGGCAGATATGATTCCATTCCGTCGCTTGTTCTGCATATCACATATTCCTTCACCATTTCGTCCTCGTCCTCAAAGTTCATTGTGCCTGCGCTGGTGGTGACAGACGTAATCGGATTTTTCCAGATTGCAAAAATCTGCACCGAGCTGGTGAGGTCATTTCCGACACCGATATAATCATATTCCGGCTTCAGGATATTTGCTCTGTGTCCCGGGCTGTTCATCCATAAATTCATTGCCTGTTCTGCCGTATTGTGACCGGGCGTACACTGGTTGATGTTTTCTCCGAATCCACTGGGCTTGAATGACGCGTCAACCGCAGTTTTAAATGCCGTTCCGTCGGGACGCGTGTGCGAGAAGCTTTCTCCGATTTCTTTTTCACGTATATCACATGCCTCCTGAAGCGGCTTCACCATGCTCAGCAGGGTGTCTCCGACCTTTGCACGCTCAACGTTTGTTTTCGCCAGAATATCCCACTCCACTCTGTTGAGTGAAAATAAATTACTCGGCATTTTTCTCACAATCTGCGGAATTTCCTCCTGCACTCTTATTTCACGGGTTTCCTCGCCGAGAGTCATCACCAGATAACCGATAATCTCTCCCGCCTCGTCCACCGTTGCATTTTTCTTTGTGAAATTATCCTTCCATGCAACGGTTGAGCCGTTCTTCACTGCACCGCGCGCTGTCTCAAGCATTTGTTCTTTTGTGACCCTGTTGGTATATGCAATTTCACTGATCGCATGACTCACCGCAGACCTGTCCTCATCAATCTTGGCTGAGTTCTCGGTCACAACCAATTCCACGGTTTTTCCCAGCGGCATTGCCGTTTTTTCTGCGTCACAGCTGAGCCGCAGTGTTGCGGAAACCGTTCCGGTGACAGTTGTGCTTGCCTTCACGATTGAAATGTCGGAATCCGTCATTTCGAGCTCAACATTGCTGCCGCTTGGCAACGCTGCTTTCGCCATTTTCAGAATATCATCCTTGGTTGTGTCATTTGAAACATCAAAATCAGCCCATGCGTCATTGATTGCTCTCTTTGCCGCCTCGATTTCCTGTTTCGGCGAATCGCTCGCAAGCTTCTGTATCGTCCATGTGTAGCTGTATGTACCGCTTTCGCCTTCATCTGTCTCCACTGTGTATTTGATTGCCAGCTTTCCCGTCTGTTCCTTTGTTGACTCGGTCAGACTGAAGCTGTCAAGTGTCACCTCTGCGCCCTTGGGGCAGCCGTCCCATATCGTGTCCGAAACATCTCTCTCGGTTGTTGAGTTGGTTGCCTTCATTTCGGCAAACGCAGCTTCAAGCGACTTTTTCGCCTCTGCCGCAGTCACTGCACCTGTGCTTGCTGTGCCGCCGCCAAGCGCGGGGATTTCCTTTTTGACTTCAAAACCGACCTCTCCGTCATCCTGGCTCAGAATAACCTCTGCCTTGACAGAGCCTGCCTTTGTCTCTGTTGCACGCGTCACCCTAAAATTCTGCATTATAAAGCTTGCACCATACATCTCATCTGTGGAATAGCTGCACTCGCTCATGAGCATTGACTGAAATTCGTCATATGTTATGTCGTTGGTAATTTCCATATCCTCCAGTGCAGCAAGAATTGCCTCTTGGTTTTTCTCCATTGCGGTCTGCGCGTCCTTCTCGATTATAAAGCCTGCCGAAACCGTGCTGCAAAGCATCAGCGCCGCCGCAGTGACCGCCGCAAAAAACTTCTTCATATCTATTCTCTCCTTTTAAATTATGATCAGCTGATTCATTTTCCTACCGAGAGCCGCCGCCGTAACCGCCGCCCGAGAAACCGCCTCCGCCGCCGATTGACGAATGACCGCCCATTCCCTCGCTTCGCGCCTCCTGCTCCGCTCTCACAGCTCCGCCGTATATGCTTCGGTAATAGCTGTGTGCAATGATGACCTGACGGTTATAATCCTCCAGCTCCGGAATCCTGTCGGGATATACGCGCTCCAGCTGTTTCATCACCTTGTCAGCAATGCCGAAAAGTGCCGCATATACCATATAATCCTGCCATATTATCGTTTCCTTTATCTCTCTTTCGGCAATCAGCGAGAAATCCTCAAGATATTTTTTCAGTCCGACAACTTCACCAAGCATTTTTCTGCCGTTCACGCTCAGATCCTTTATCCGCCGTCCTGCCGCGCCCAGATATCCGCCGCATGAAGCAAATTTTGCTCTGCCGCTCTCCTTGGCACTGTCAATGAAACCGTTCACAGATTTCGGATTGGCATATCCGTAATTTTCAAGCTCCTTCTCCTGAAGCACCCCGTCCGCACCTGCCGCGGCTGAAATGAGAGTATAAAGGCTTCGTTCAATGTCGGTGTCGGGTTCTCTCACAAGTCTCAGGTTGACCGACTGCTTCACCTTTCCGAAAACGCCTGTGCTTTCATCGGTCTGCGTTTCAAGACAGCCTTTGTTTATCATTGAAAGCAAAAGCGCACCGATTATCAGACTGTCACTGCCCGACACTCCGAAATCCCTCGCGAGAAAGTGTGAAATTTCAATTCTGCCGTCGCACGGCGTATCTCTGAAATAGTTTGCATTCCTGCAAAATTCCTTTATTTCTCTCCGCCGACGCACAATCAGAAAGATTATCAGAACAAGGACAGCAAACAATATGAAAAGAACCGCAAAGCCTATGATGATTTCAAGCAGGCTTGCCTCATCATCATAGCCATAGTCACTGCCCTCAAATGCCGCATTTTTCACGTCTTCAAACGACTGCGGCAAAACGGTTTCCGGCGAAATAATGCCATGTTCAAGCTGAAGCATGACAATCATTGAATTGTCGCCCTCCAGCGGTGCCGTGGTATATGCCGACACTCCGCCGTCCAGAAATTCAATCTCGCCGTCATAGCCAAATGCCCATATTGCTGCATTTTCCTCATTAAGCTCCGTGCCGTTTTGCATGGTTATCCTGATTTTCCCGTCTGTCGGAAAGGTTGACATTCCTCGGTTGATGAGCATGAAATTTGTTCCGTCAAAGTCGGAATAGCCCTTAATGAAATCCGCCACGGTGTATTCTATTGCATAGCTCTTTTCACCGTAGTTCGATATTCCGAAGCACAGCTCAACGCCATCTTCAGTCTCGTTTATTCCGCATTTTCTCTTTTTTTCGTCAAAGCCTGCGTCAATGTCCCAGTTTTCGGTGAAAATATATTCACCCTCGCTGTCCGAAACACGAAAATCCGAAATTTCAATGCCATCGGTCGCAATCGGGATATAGTTTTCCGTTCCTTCATCAAATGTGCCGTGCCAGTTCTGAATAATCCGCGCACTTCCGTCATCACAGAGCGTCACGGAAATGTCAATTTCCGAGACATTGTTTTCCGCATACACCGCACAGAAGGTCAGAGCAAGTGCAAGCAGCGCAATGACTGCCGCTCTCTTTAAACGTTTCATGCCGTCTCTCCTCATTTCATATTCGGCATGTCAGCCTTGCTGTCATTAGCCTCCAGATAGTCGCGGCTTGTGATGTGGAGCAGCCCTGCCGCAATTGACGTCGGGAACATGCGTATTGCACGGTTAAGCTTTGTCACGCTGTCATTATATATCAGGCGCGACTGTCTGACCATTTTTTCATATTCATTCACGCTGTCCATTGTCTTTATGTAGTTCTCATTTGCCTTCAGGTCGGGATAGCTCTCGGCAACAGCCATAATTTTGCCCATCGCCTCTGTCAGAATGTTCTCCTGCCTGTTGACCTCTGCCGCAGTGCTTTTCGCCGTGATTCCCGCACGCATTTTGATTGTTTCGGACAAGGTTTTATACTCATGCTCCGCATATCCCTTTGTCAAATCAAGAAGCGCCGTCAGAGCGTCCCAGCGCGATGACAGCTGAACCCCAATCTGGCTCATGGCGTTGTTGATGTTTTCGTCCATTGCAACAAGCCTTCTCTGAGTTGAAATGAACCACAGAAAAATCACCGCAATGATTACAATAACTGCAATTGTCATAAAATTCCCTCCATAATTAATGCTTTAAACACATTATATTATTTTTGATTCCTGCTTTCAATATATTTCGCATAACTTGCACAAAAATGTCATAAAACGCACTCAGTTCTGCATTGTCGCATATACGCAGAATTCTCCGCCGTCATCGGTTATCTTCAGGAATCCTCCGTTTTTCTTCAGAATCTCGCCCGCACTCAGAAGTCCCAGACCGGAGCCTCCCGGCTTTGTTGTCATATATCCGCCGTCCGCACCTTTCTTTATTTCGGAATCGTAGTCGTTTTTTATGCTCAGTGAAAGCTGTCGGTTCAGCGCACGGATTTCAATGCAAACAAACCGCTTTGCCGCATATATGCTGTTTTCCAAAAGATTTGAAAGCATTACGCAAAACTCCGCCTCATCACACAAAAGTCGGTCGGGCATTTTTATCCGCGTTGAAAACTCAACCTCTTTCTTTTTTGCTTTGAGAAAATATTCCGTCAGAACCGCGTTGATAACGCTGTTTTCACAAAAGCACACCCTGCTTTTTTCGTCTATCTCATTCATTTCGGACGAAAGCAGCTCCTTTGCACGCTGCACATCGCCGCAGCTCAGATAGCCGAGCAGAACCGAGTCACGGTGCTTGGCGTCATGACGGAAAATCCTCTCCGACTCCGACCTGTGCCTGTATGCCTCATACTGCTTTTTCTGAAGTGCAATCTGATCCTTCATGCTCTGTGCAAGCCGTTCCCTTTTCATCAGACTGTATGCGGTTTTGAAGGAATAGAAAATCAGAATATAAACAAAAATCATCAGAACATGTATTGCGGTCAGGATTGAATGCATTGCCGCCGCATTTGTAAAATTCGCGTAATTATAGTTCACAAGCGCAATCAGCATTGCAAACAGCATCGGAATGAACGAAAAGACCCACCAGTTCACCTCAACGCTCTCCATGAGCTGACGATGCGCCTTTTTCAGAACCCTGTTATACAGCACAAAATATATGCACAGCAGCACAGCCCTGAAAGCCGTGCGAAACACACTGCTTTGGTATGTATATTCGTTCACAAATGCGGAAAAATTTGCAATGACTTCATATACATTAATCCACAGCCAGAAATTGAAAACCGTTTGGGAAACCTTGTCACTCGTGATTGCAAGAATTAGTGCAAAATACGGAAGAGCGATTGTGAAAAGCATGATTCTTTCAAACGATTCTGCGCCGTATCTCACAATAATATAAGAATTCAGCGCAAGGCAAAACACTGTGACCGCCGCAAAGCAGCCGTATGCTTTGTTGGACGAAAGACGGTAGCTCATCATTGAATAGCCGTCAATCGTGCATATGAAAAGCGTCACAAAAAGCGGCATAATTTTTTCAATACTGCTCATTGCTGCACCTCCGATGAAAACACATAGTCAAAATATGCCTTTTTTGCACTTTGAATGTATGTCCGTGAAATTTTAATCGCCTTGCCGCCCGTGAGATGGAAGGTGTCGCCGTCAATGCTGTTGATGTGTTCAATATTCACAAGATAGCTCTTGTGGCAGCGGCAGAAGCCGTGTCCGAGGAGATAGCTCTCAAAATCCGTCAGCTTTCCCGAAATCTCAATTTCGCGGTTCTCGGACAGCGTGAAAATCACCTTGCGCAGATTGCTTTCAAGGCACTGTATGTTTTGCAGAGGAATTTTCGTTTCCGTACCCGAATATGTGACCGTCAGAAAATCCTTTTGCTTCTTCCTCATAAAAAACCTTCTCATGCACGCACGGAGCTGTTCCGTGTCAATCGGCTTGAGAAGATAGTCAAAGGCAAGCACGCGGTAGCTCTGCACACCGAACTCCGAGGTATCCGAGAGAAACACAACAGGTGTCTCCGTGTCCGTGATCCGCAGCTTTGCCGCAGTCTCCATTCCGCCAAGCTTTGGCATGATTATGTCAAGAATAATCAAATCATAGTGCAGCAGTGCATGGCGTCTCAAAAGTTCTCCGCCGTCGTCAAATTCATCAGCGGAAAACTCCCTTATGACGGAATGGAGCGCCTCAATCACCTTTTTTCTTTCTTCCTTCAAATCATCGCAAACCGCAATTCTCATATATTTCAAATCCTTTTCCGCCGTACGCGGTATATTTCTTCATTATTAAGTATACCACGTCCTAACTGCAAAATCAACCTTTTTGTTTCGTCAGAAATCAGCTTCCGAGCAGCTGTCTGCGGTATTCCGTCGGTGTCACGCCGACCTCACGGCGAAACACCTGCGAAAAATAGCTTCCGCTCCCGAAACCGCATCGCCGCCCGACTTCAAGACAGCTCATTTCCCTGTGCTCCACAATATATTCCTTTGCCTTCTGCACCCTCAGACGGTTTATATACTCAAACGGTCTCATTCCCGTATACAGCCGAAAACTGCGGCACAAATGCTCCTCCGACACGCCGCATACCTCCGCAAGGCAGGCAAGCGAAAGCTCTCCCGAAAAGTTCTTGCCGATGTATCTCATGCAGTCACTCATTCTGTTCTTCAGCGCATATGCCGCAGCACCCTCCTCTGAAACGCACTCGCGCAGCTCAAGAAGCAATCCGTAGATGAGCATACTGCTCATGCGGTGCCAGTCCGCCGAATCCTTATACCCCATCAGCTCATCGAACCTCTGCATGAAATCAAAGCCTGACGGCAAAGTCAGAACACAAGCCCCCACATCGAAAAGCGATGCCGCCGCCCAGCCGCCGAAGGTTATCCATGCCGTCCGCCATTCGCCGCCGCACATGGAATAGTCATGCGGTGTGTTCGGCGGCAGACAAAAAAGGGTTCCGTTCGGAATTTCAAAGCTCCTTCCGAAAATTCTTCCCTCACCCGACCCGCGCTCGGTATACAGGAGCTGATAGTCGGCAATTCCGTCGGGACGGAATGTGTGCCGTTCCTCCGCCGTCACTCCTATTGTCGAAATATAAAGAGGCATTGCCTCATCTCTCTTTGTCAGCACGGGGTTGAAAAGTGTTGTTTTCATTTTGCTCACCTTAATGTCAATATTTTTATATGTTTTATCAAAATATTATTCTTGAATATGCGCTGTTCTCGTGTTACAATATTATCATAAAATTAATAAAATGTCAACAATTTGACAAATGAAAGGAAGATGAAGCATGAGATTCTATGAAAATCTGCTCAAAACCTCAGAGAACCGCGAGCCGCAAAGAGCATATTACATTCCCTATCACTCGCTTGAATCGGCACTTGAAGGCGACCGCTCAAAATCGGAATATTTCCGTCTTTTGAACGGCTGCTGGGATTTTGCATATTTCAAACGTGACATTGATGTTCCAGAGATCGGCTCAATTGTATTTCCCGACAAAATCCCCGTGCCGTCCTGCTGGCAGAGCCTCGGCTATGAGCCGCCCTGCTATACCAACGTTTGCTATCCGCACCCGATTGACGCGCCGTATGTTCCCGATGATAATCCGTGCGGTGTGTATTCGCGCACATTTACGCTTGACGGTGCATGGAGCAAAAGACGCACCTGCATTGTTTTTGAGGGAGTCTCTTCATGTCTTGTGCTTTTCGTGAACGGCAAATATGCCGGCTTCAGCCAAGGCTCCCACCTCCAGTCGGAGTTTGACATCACGGATTTTGTCCGCGAGGGCGAAAACACTGTCTGCGCAAAGGTTCTCAAGTGGTGCGCCGGCAGCTATCTTGAGGATCAGGACTTTTTCCGTTTTTCGGGCATTTTCCGCGATGTATATCTTCTCTCCCGCGAAGAGGATTATATACGCGATGTTTTCATCAAGGCAGACACAAAGAGCATAACCGTTGACGCGGATGACTATGAAATATACTCGGACGGCAAAAAAATCGAAAGCCTTGACAGTCCCATTCTCTGGAATGCCGAGAATCCGCACCTTTACACCGTCATTGTCAGAGGAAAAACCGAATTTCTTCCGTTTCTTGTCGGAATGCGCGAGGTTTCGGTGTCTCCGCGCGGCGAGCTGCTGATTAACGGCACTTCTGTCATTTTAAAGGGAGTGAATCATCACGACACGCACCCCTCACACGGATATTGCATGACCGACGAAGAGCTGCTCCGCGATCTGACGCTCATGAAGGAGCTGAACATAAACACAGTCAGAACCTCACACTATCCGCCAACTCCCGAATTTCTGAACATGTGCGACAGGCTCGGGTTTTATGTCATTGATGAGACCGACCTTGAAACGCACGGTTATGTTCTGCGCGAGGGCGGAACTCCACACGGATTTGACGTTGACGATCCAATCTGGCCATGCACCGACCCCGAATTTGAGCATGAATTTGTTGAACGTATGCAGAGAATGGTGGAACGCGACAAGAACCACGCCTGCGTCATCATGTGGTCAACGGGCAACGAAAGCGGTCACGGCAAAAACCACATCAGCATGATTAATTGGACAAAGAACCGCGACCGTTCAAGGCTCATTCACTGCGAGGACGCTTCGCGCAAGGGCGATTTTTCAAACACCGATGTCATCTCGCATATGTATCACTCGCCCTCAATGCTTGAAAAATACGGCAGCAACCCCGAAAACACAATGCCTTATTTTCTCTGTGAATATGCTCACGCAATGGGCAACGGTCCGGGAGATGTTCATGATTATGTTGAGGTTTTCCGTAAATATCCCAACCTCATCGGCGGCTGTATCTGGGAATGGGCAGACCACACCGTGCTTTCAGACGGGGTTCGGAAATACGGCGGCGATTTCGGCGAGCTGACCCATGATAAAAACTTCTGCTGTGACGGTCTTGTCTTTTCCGACAGAAGCTTTAAGGCAGGCTCACTCAATGCAAAATACTGCTATCAGTATTTTGACGCAGAGCTTTGCGGCGGCAGACTGCGCCTGACAAATCTTTATGACTTCACAAATCTCGACAAATATACTCTGCTGATTTCACTCGACACAGACGGCGAAACAACCGCGGAGCATGAAATGCGCATATCTCTTGCACCGCATGAGAGCTGTGAGCTTGACCTCCCGTTCTCCCTACCGTCCGAATGTGAGCTTGGTTCTTTCGTCACCGTCTCTCTCCTCGACGACTTCGGCTCGGAGGTCGGCATGAAGCAGCTTGACTTTGGCGTCCGCGTGAAGCCTCTTGAAATCAGTGCGCCTCTCGCCTCACTCCGCTGTGACGATTTACATGTTTATATTGACGGCTGCGGCTACAGCTATGTTTTCAACAGGCACTACGGCTGCTTTGAGAGCATAATCAAAAACGGACGCGAGCAGCTTGCGGATTTTGTCCGCCTGACCGCATGGCGCGCACCGACCGACAATGACAGGCACGTCAAAAAGAAATGGGGCTTGATTGACGGTGACACATGGTCGGGCGAAAACATGAACAGACTGTTCTCAAAGGTATATTCATGCGATGTCTGCGGCAACAAAATCACGGTTTCGGGTTCTTTGGCAGGCGTTGCACGGCTTCCCTTCCTCACGCACACCGTCACATATGAATTTTATAAACACGGTGAGGTTAAGGTGGCACTCCATGCAAAGCTCCGCGACGGTCTTGAAACATTCCTGCCGCGTCTCGGATTTGAGTTCACCTCTCCCGTGCCGAATGACAGCTTCATATATTTCGGAATGGGAGACTGCGAGTGCTACTGTGACATGAACAGTCATGCAAAAGTCGGAATGTATCACAGCGACGCAAAATCCGAATATGTCAATTATGTTGTTCCGCAGGAACACGGAAATCACATACGCACAAAGCTCTTGAAAATGAACAGCGGTCTCACGTTTGCGACGGACGGCGAATTTGAGTTTTGTGTTTCGGAATATACCTCAGACGCTCTCACCAAAGCCACGCACACTGATGAGCTGAAGCCGAACGGAAGAACAAACATCAGAATTGATTATAAGGTTTCGGGAATAGGCTCAAACAGCTGCGGACCCGAATTAATGGAAAAATACCGTCTTGATGAAAAAGAGCTTGAATTTGAGTTCTATATTCTTTAGCAAAGCAAAAGCACGGCAAAGCCGTGCTTTTGTTATTATATTGTTCCTTTCACCGTCAGAACGCTGACGCCCGGAGTCACAACAATTCTTCCTGTTTCCGAATCCTGAGCAAATGTTGCCGCAGGTACGGTTATTTGTCCCAAAACCGTGCGGAACTCGCCGCTTGTCTCGTCATAGGTGTATTCCGTGCCCTCTGTCCATGCTTCGTCATTAAAAGTCACCGTGATGTCCGAAAGTGCAGGGTCGAAATCATCGGAAACCGCAACACCGTCCGCCGCAGTGACCGCAGCACTGCCCGTGTTCTGAATTATAAAGGTATAGGTCAGCTCGCCGCACGCCGTCACCGCCTCGGGCGATACAAACTTCGTAATTGAAAGGTCGGGGGCAGACAGTGCATTCACCGTCTCCGACGCTTCAACCTCGCCTGCACATTCACTCTCCGTGCGTGCAGTGTTTGTGATTGCTCCGTCTGCGTCAAGCGGTGCATATTCGTTCGCTCTCACCGCATAAATCAGCATTGCATTTCCGCCTGCCGGCACTGTGATTCCCTCAAATGTCAGAGGCGGTCCCGCATTCACCGTCGGCGCAGTCTGAAGCACGCCGTTTTCATAGTAGCGCACCGAGCCTGCCACATAGGTCAGCGGATAGAGCGTTCTCTCACCAAAGGTATATGCGCCAAGATTATCCGTCACATCAATTCCCGTCATCGCCGCAGTTCCCGTATTTGTTACGCTGATAACATAAGTTATTTCTCCGTTTGCGGTGTAGGTGTCGGACACCGCATTTTTTGTTATGCTCAAAACCTCCAGCAGATTTCCGCTGACGGTGTTTGAATTTATGGTGTTTCCGTTATAGGTCAGGGTTGCCTGATTGTTAAATGCTGCCATAAAGTCTCAATCCTTTCATAATATAGAAAAGGGATTCCCCTTCTGATTTATATTATGCGGACTGTCCTTTTTATGTTAACCCGATATTAACTGTCCGAACCCGATTTTAAGATGCGGGTTCGGATAACTGGATAACTAATGTCAGGTTAGCCCTTTGCCTCCTCCAGCATTTTAAGCAGCTCCTCTTTACCGAACGTATATGCTTTGTCGCAGAATTGGCAGACAATTTCCGCCTCGCCCTGTTCCTCTATAATTGATTGAATTTCGCTTTTTCCGAGACTCACAATTGCGCGTCTCATTCTCTCCTCGCTGCATCTGCACTGATAGCAGACCTCGCTTTCGCCGAGAATATCCACCTCGAAATCCTTCATTACCTCACGGATAATTTCTTTATTGCTCATTCCGCGTTCAAGCATTGCAGTCACGCTTGTTATACCCTCTGCCGCTTTTTCAAACTTTTTAAGGCTGAACTCGTCACAGTCGGGCATAATCTGCACAATGAAGCCGCCTGCCTGCTTCACGGTTCTGTCACGGTCAATCAGAACACCGAGAGCAACAAGGCTCGGGATCTGCTCCGACTGAGCAAAATAGAACGCCAAATCATCTCCGACCTCACCCGTTTGAAGCGGAACCTGCCCGACATACGGCTCCTTCAGCTTCATGTCGCGCACAACACTAAGATAGCCCTCCCGTCCGATACCGCCGCCGACATCAAGCTTTCCGCGGCTGTTCAGGGGCAGCTCAACCTGCGGATTTTCAATATATCCCCTGACCGTGCCGTGCGAATCCGCCACAGCCAAAACAATCCCGAGAGGTCCGCCGCCGCGCATTTGAAGTGTTATGTCAACATTGTCCTCCTTCTGCATTCCTCCAATCAGCAACCCGCCCGTCATCAGCCTGCCGAGAGCCGCCGATGCCAGCGGTGAGGTTTGGTGAAGCTCTCTTGCTTTCTCAACCGTTTCCTTGGAATTTACTGCATATATTCTGATTAATCCGCCCTTTGTGACGGCTTTTGTTATCTTATCCATTGTTTAAAGCCTCCCGCTATTAAGGAAAAATCGGCTCAGAACTGAGCCGATTTTAAAGTCTTATTATGAGTCTCGGCTCAAAGCACTGAGCCGTTTGCTTTTTGCACTATATCAAAAGCTTACACACGCTTAACGTTTGCAGCCTGCGGTCCTTTAGCACCGTCAACAACCTCAAATTCAACCTCTGCGCCTTCATCAAGCGTCTTGTAGCCGTCCATGGCTATTGCTGAAAAGTGAACAAATACGTCTGTTCCGTCCTCGCTCTCAATGAAACCAAATCCTTTTTCAGCATTAAACCACTTTACCTTACCTTTTTGCATAATTTCACATAGCCTTTCCGCTCACAAAAAATAATATTTTTTACGGCTGTTCGTTTGTGAGCAAAACGAAACCGTGAGCCGAAACCGACTCTGCCAACAATCGTTGACTACCTGCTAAGTATATCACGCACGCCAAAATATGTCAACCTATTTTTTTGGAAAACACAAAAAAAATTCGCTCGTCATCATCGTCCGCTGTCGAAAAAGAGAAGGGCTTGAAAATTCCTTGACATTCAAGTCGGGTTTTGTCGGCTGCCGCACATATTTCCTCCGCGGAATATGCTCTCTCCTCCTGATATTCATCAAATCTCAGGTAGCTCCCGTCCTCTCTTTCCACAAAAAAGGTCAGTTCAAATTCGCACACTCCCGTGTCCTCGCAAAAATTGCTTTCCCAGACATAGAAAATCCCCTGTTCTTCGTTCACAAACGTATTTCCACCGAGAATCTCACGCAGCTTGAACTCGCTGTTTATGTCAAAAATCATGACTCCGCCCGGGTTCAAATAGTTCTCCGCCAAAGCAAAGACCTTTTCAAGCGCCGCAGAATCCGTTATATAGTTTATTCCGTCAAGAGCACACACGATTGCGTCAACCGTACCGTACAGCTCAAACTCTGTCATGTCCTGATTCAGAAACAATATATCCGTCCCTGCCTCAGCCGCCTTCTTTTTCGCAATATTAAGCATTTCGCAGGAAAGGTCAAGCCCGATCATGTCATAACCGCGCTTTGACATCGGAATGGTTATGTTCCCCGTTCCGCACGCAAGGTCAAGCACAAGACGCGGCTTTGCGCCGAGCCGTGCAAAAATCCGTTCATAATAATCCGCAAACGCTTCATAGTCCGCGTCCTGAAGCCTGTCATAGACCTCAGCAAAATCGCTGTACATACGCCACCTCCGCACTGAGCCGAAAAGCCCGCCTTAGTTCTGCTATATTTTTTCAAGCTTTACATATGCCGCCATGAGATTTTTCTCACCGACGCTGTCAAAGTTCACCTTCAGGAACATATCCGCACCGATTGCCTTTGCTTCAACAACAGTTCCCTCACCGAATTTCCTGTGTAGAACACGGTCTCCTGCCGCAAAATCCGCCACAACCGCGCTCTGTGCCGCTTTCGGGACGGGTGCTGAGGAATGTGCGAATATGGATTTGTCCATTTCGGGTCTTTTGCAGGTATAGCTTCCGAGTGATCCGAGGTCTGGCATTTCCGCCTGCTCCTCATGCACAAGCTCCTTCGGGATTTCCTTCAGGAATCTTGAAACAAGATTGTGCTTTGTTGCACCAAAAAGGGTTCGGCTGTTTGCATGAGACATAAACAGCCGGCGTTTTGCACGGGTTATTCCGACATAGCACAGCCGCCTTTCCTCCTCCATATCCTCCTGTGTTGACATTGAGCGCACGCCGGGGAAGATTCCTTCCTCCAAGCCAATCAGGAAAACGTTGTTGAACTCCAGTCCCTTTGCGCTGTGCAGTGTCATCAGCACCACAGTGTCCTGAGCCTCGTCATAGTTGTCAACATCTGCCACAAGCGATATGTTTTCAAGCAGCTCCTCAAGACTTGTTTCGGGGTTTTCACGTACGGTTTCCTGAACCATCGACCGAAATTCCTTCAGGTTCTCAATTCTCGTCTGACTTTCAATTGTTTTTTCGGCTTCAAGCATACTGAGCATTCCCGACATATCAAGCACGTCCGAAACAAACCCGTCAAGGCTCTCCATTCCGTTTTTCTTTTCGGTCAGCGAATCAATGAGCGCAACAAAGCCGCCGATTTTTGCCGCACTTCTTGCAAGCTCGGGATAGCTTGCCGCCTCGCGGCATATCCCGAACGCGCTTTTTCCTGCTTCCTCTCCGAGTGAGATGATTCTGTCAACCGTTGTTCCGCCGATTCCGCGCTTAGGCTCATTCACGATTCTTCTGAATGCAACGTTGTCATTCGGGTTCTGAATGAGTCTCAGATATGACGTCAGATCCTTGATTTCCTTTCGGTCATAGAATCTGAGACCGCCGAGAACGCGGTATGGCACAGCCATTCTGAGCAGCGTGTCCTCAATCACACGGGACTGAGCATTCATTCTGTATAGTATGACAAAATCGTTATAGCATTCTCCCTCAGAATGCAGCTTTCCGATTGTCTCGCCGACATACCGCGCCTCATCATGCTCCGTTCTGCCGTTATACACCGTGATCAGCTCGCCGCTTCCGTTCTGAGTCCAGAGCTTTTTCGGTTTTCTGCCCAGATTATTCCCAATGACACTGTTTGCCGCATTCAGTATATTCTGCGTTGAACGGTAGTTCTCCTCAAGCTTGATTACCTTTGCACGGTCAAACTCGTCCTCAAAGCCCAATATGTTTGAAATGTCCGCGCCGCGGAATTTATATATGCTCTGGTCATCATCACCGACCACGCAGAGGTTTTTGTGTTTTGCCGCAAGCATACTGACAAGCCTGTACTGTGCATGGTTTGTGTCCTGATACTCATCAACCAATATATATCTGAATTTGTTCTGATAGTATTCCAGAACATCAGGATTTTCCTCAAACAGTCTGACAGTGCACATAATCAGGTCATCAAAATCGAGTGCGTTATTTTTTTCAAGCTTGCTTTGATACAGGGTATATACCCTTGCGGCAACCGTTTTGAAAAAGTCCATTTTCACTGACGCGGAGAATTCCGCCGGGGTCAGAAGCTCATTTTTTGCCTGGCTTATCGCTGCACCGATTGCCTTCGGTGCATATTGCTTTGCGTCAATGTTCAAATCCTTCATGCATTCCTTAATGACGGTCTGCTGATCGGCGGAATCAAAAATGACAAAATTTCTTTCATATCCGAGCCTGTCAATGTCGCGGCGCAAGAATTTCACACACGACGAATGGAAGGTTGACGCCCACACATCATCGCCTGCCGCGCCGAGTTTTGCCGTCAGTCTTGCCTTCAGCTCCGCCGCCGCCTTGTTTGTGAAGGTTATCGCCAATATGTTATACGGATTCACGGGAGCCTCGCGGAGATATTCGGTCAGCTGCGGCGGAATCTCCTCAATTTCGCCGTCTGCAAACCACTCAAGGATTTCTTCCTCCTCGCCGCTCATTCCCTCGGGAACACGTTCCGACGAATACGCTCTGCCGTACATCATCAAATGCGCGATTTTATGTATTATAACGGTCGTTTTCCCCGACCCTGCCCCCGCAATCACCAAAAGCGGTCCTTCGGTTGTGACAACCGCCTCCAGCTGCCGCGGATTCAGATTAGGATATTCCTTTTCAATTATTTTTTTCCGTGCTTCAATAAAACTCAAATTGCCGTTCTCCTTTAAATTATATTTTTCGTTGATTATCCGAGCTGAAAATTCAGCAAATCACTCCGCCGCCTATGACGCAGTCCCCGTCCTTTTCATAGAACACAACCGCCTGACCGGGTGTGATTGCACGCTGCGGAACATCAAACACCACACGCACACGACCGTCCGCAAGCGGCACAACAAGTGCCTCCGCTTCTTTTGCGCTGTATCTCACCTTTGCCATAACCCTCATCGGCTTTTTGAGTCTGTCAAACGGGATATAGTTCAAGTCTCCGGCAAGCAGACCGTGCGAAAATTCCTTTCCCTTTTCGCCGAGAACAATCTCATTCTTCTCTGCATCAATTTTGAGAACAAACATTGGTTTTCCGAATGTCATTCCAAGACCCTTCCGCTGTCCGACAGTATAGTGTATGATCCCTCTGTGTCTGCCGAGAACGTTGCCGTCGGTGTCCACAAAGTTTCCGCTTTTCTCCTCCTCACCCGTTCTGCGTTCAATGAATGATGCATAATCCTTGTCGGGTACAAAGCATATTTCCATACTGTCGGGCTTTTCAGCCGTAATGAGACCGAGACGCTGGGCAATTGCACGCGTCTCCTGCTTTGTTTCAAGCATACCCAACGGCATCAGCGTCCTTGATAGCTGTTCCTGTGTCAGGGAATACAGCGCATATGTCTGATCCTTTGCGGTGCTGCGCGCACGCTTCAGCAAGAATCTTCCCGTTTCTTCATCGCGTTCAATCTTCGCATAGTGACCCGTTGCAACATATTTTGCTCCCAAAAGCTCCGCCCGTTTCAGCATTGCGTCAAATTTCAGAAATCTGTTGCAGGCAATGCACGGATTCGGAGTTCTTCCGCTTTTGTATTCATCAACAAAATAGTTCACCACACTGTCCTCAAACTCACGCCTGAAATCCATGACATAGTGTTCAATTCCAAGCTTATAGCAAACATATTTTGCGTCCTCGACCGCCGCTGCCGAACAACAGGTGCTGCCGAGAAAGCTGCCGCCAACCTCCTCACCGTCCCACAGCCGCATGGTCAGTCCGATGACCTCATATCCCTGTTCTTTCAAAAGAGCCGCCGCAACACTGCTATCGACCCCTCCCGACATTCCGATAACTACCTTTTCCATTTTCATACCTCCGCTTTTTCACCGGTCAATAAGATAACCCGATATCAGCCGCCCGAACCCGCCTTAATCTGCGCGGTTTCGGATAGCTGATCTCAGGTTAAGTGACAAAGCTTTTCCTTTTCCGACAATTTATATTTTAATACACTGTATTAAATCGGTATATTCACGCATCATGCGCGCAGACTGCGGTCGGTGCGTTTTTCTTCCCCTCCGTCAGTTATTCAGCGTCCGTATGTTCATGATGGCAGCAGGAGCATTCGCCGTTGCAGCCGACAATTCCCGTCGGGTCAATGCCCTGTCTCTTGTAATAATCCGCAATTGCAGAGTGTATTGCCTCCTGCGCAAGGTTTGAACAGTGCATTTTCACAGGCGGGAGTCCGTCAAGTGCCTCCGCAACCGCAAGGTTCGTGATTTCAAGCGCCTCATCAATCGTCTTGCCCTTGACCATTTCTGTTGCCATGCTTGACGTTGCAACCGCCGCACCGCAGCCGAATGTCTTGAATTTAACGTCCTCAATCACCTTTGTCTCATCGTTAATCTTCATATAAATTTTCATTATATCTCCGCATTTTGGGTTTCCAACCTGCCCCACTGCGTTTGCGTCCTCGATTTCTCCCACATTTCTCGGGTTTGAGAAATGATCCATAACCTTTTCGCTATACATAATTCAATCTTCCTTTCTCTATCTGTTTCCCTTTTTAACCTCTTCATAAAGCGGTGACATTTCACGCAGCCGAGCAACAATTCCGACCAGCGCGTCCGCAATGCGGTCTGCGTCCTCAGGCTCATTGTCATCGCCGAATGTGACTCTCAGCGAGCCGTGGGCGATTTCATGCTTCAAGCCGATTGCAAGCAGAACATGCGACGGGTCAAGCGAGCCCGAAGTGCAGGCACTTCCGCTCGACGCCGAAATCCCCTGCATGTCCAGCATGAGCAGAAGCGATTCGCCCTCAATAAATTCAAATGATATGTTCGCGTTGCTTGCCATTCTCTCTGTCGGGTGTCCGTTCAGTCTCGTATACGGAATTTCACCGAGAACACGTCCGATGAATCTGTCGCGCATTGCGGCAAGCTTTTCGGTGTGCGCCTTTATATCCTTTGTTGCAAGCTCAATTGCCGCACCGAGACCGACAATTGCCGGGACATTCTCCGTGCCTGCACGCTTGTTTCTCTCCTGTGCGCCGCCGGTCACAAACGGTGAAAGCTTCACGCCCTGTCTCACAAACAGCGCTCCCGCGCCCTTCGGGCCATAGAACTTGTGCGCCGTGAGCGACAGCATATCAATATTCATTTTATTCACGTCTATGTCCATCATACCGATTGCCTGAACTGCATCGGTGTGGAAAATTATATTTTTCGCCTTTGCGATTTTTCCGATCTCTTCAATCGGCATTATTGTTCCGATTTCATTGTTTGCGGTCATAATCGAAATCAGAATGGTTTTGTCGGTGATTGCCTTCTCAACATCTTCAGCAGACACTCTGCCATATTCATCAACCGGCAGATATGTCATCTCAAAGCCTTCCTTCTCCAAATCCTTGCAGGTATGCAAAACCGCATGATGCTCGACCGCAGACGTTATAATGTGGTTGCCCTTTGCACGGTTCGCATGAGCCGCGCCGCGCAGCGCCCAGTTGTCTGCCTCTGTTCCCGAGCCTGTGAAATAGATTTCGCGCACATCTGCACCGATTGCCGCAGCAACCTTTTCGCGCGCCAGGCTGATTGCCTTCTTTGCCTCTCTGCCCTCCGCATATACCGTTGACGCATTGCCGTAGTTCTCCGAAAAATACGGAAGCATTGCGTCCAGCACCTCTTTTTTGACAGGTGTTGTCGCGGAATGATCGGCATAAATTCTTTTTGTTTCCATCTTGTAAGATTCCCTACCTTTCTTTTCTACCGGAAAAATACACACGGCACAGCCGCATGAAATCTATGAAAAGTAGACTTTCTCCGTGTGTGAAATATTTCTGATTTTTTGCTGCGTCAGACTTTTTTAAACCTTGCCGACTGTTCAACCGCCAATCGGTCGCACCGTTCGTTTTCGGGATGCCCCGCATGACCCTTCACCCAGACAATTTCAACCTCATGGTTCTCCAGCAGTCCGAGAAGCCGTTCCCAAAGATCCGCATTGAGCGCAGGTGCGTTCCTGCCGCGTCTCCAGCCGTTTGCACGCCACTTCACAGCCCAGCCGCATTTAATCGCATCGGTGAGATACTTTGAATCACTGTAAAGTGTAACCGCGCAGCGTTCCTTCAGTGCCTCAAGCCCCACAATTGCTGCCATAAGCTCCATTCTGTTGTTCGTTGTCTCAGCTTCTCCGCCCGAAAGCTCCTTCTCGGCACCGCCGTACCTCAGAATTGTCCCATAGCCACCGGGTCCCGGGTTTCCGCTGCATGCACCGTCGGTGAAGATTTCGACATGTTTAAGCTCAACCATCTGTCACACTGCTCCAAATCATATTTGAGCATTCGTTATCCGCTTCATCGGATATTTTTCCACGTTTGACGAACACCCATACATATTGTAGCACAAAGCCGCAAAAAAATCTACATAATTTTTAACAAAATCGCAAAATATTGTTTTATCCGATTTAACAAATTTAACACAAAACACTGTTTTTTATTAATGCAAAAAGCGGAGTTAAAGTTAGTTTGCGCGAGTTTTTTTAAGCATATGTGATTTATTTGCATATAACAGCTCATAATCATCTGTGCATTTTTTGACTTTTACAAGTAAAACGAGTATAATAGTCGTTGTCGCTGATGAAGGTTGGCGGCAAGACAATGTGGGCGCATAGCTCAGCTGGGAGAGCGTCTGCCTTACAAGCAGAGGGTCATAGGTTCGAGCCCTATTGTGCCCACCACATTGTACGGTCCGGTAGTTCAGTTGGTTAGAATGCCAGCCTGTCACGCTGGAGGTCGTGGGTTCGAACCCCATCCGGATCGCCA
>CAKSIW010000003.1 GCA_934463175.1 uncultured Clostridia bacterium
GTCATTCAGTGTAAACTCAACGAAAACCACATCAGGCTTCTTTGCAAGAACCTCCTCGTTCAGTCTCAGTGCGCCATAGTTGCTTCCTGTGCCGCCCGCGCCTGCATTTATTTCAGACACTTCTCCCGTGCGAGCCTTGTTCCATGCCTCAACAAGCGGAGTTGAATATCCCTTCCCCTGCGTTATCGAACCACCGATGAATGCAACCTTGAGCGACTTTGCGTCGTCATTCAACACGTCAAGACCATATGATTTATGTTCAGCTGTTGTCCCACCTGTCAAGGGCTTAAGGTTATTCCAAACAAAAACAGACACTTTCCAGTCGCTTGTCACACTGCCATCTGCAGGTATGCTCAGCTGTGTTTCTGTATACAACTCTGTTCCCTTTGATGCGTTGCTCGCCTTCTGCGTTTGTGCAGTACGCAGCAATCCGTTTTCGTCATATACCGCTGTGATTATATCTGCATTTACGCTTGTAAAAGTGTTGTTCACAACAGACGCTTTTACGGTCATTCTACCGTCAGTAATCTCAGAAATGCTTTCAACCTTGCTGCCTTCCGAGTTGTAAATTGCAATATCTTTAGCCGTCACAGGCTTGCTGACCTCAAGGCTTGTGCCGTAATTGCACAGCAGACCTGCTTTCACATAAAGTCTGTATGTCTCACCGCCTGTCAGTTTGTTTGCAAAAGTTACCTTTGCCGCAGCTCCCGAGTTGACCGACTCCAAGCTGTAGTCCACGGTTTCTGTGCCACAAAGAACCTTTATGTTGTCCTTTGTTATCTCTGACGGGTTCGCAGGGGTCGTGAATTCTATATTGAAAACTATATCTGTACCCTCAGCCACAGCAGTCACGCTCTTTACCTCTGTGAGATTCGGAAGCAGATTATTGTATTTTTCAAAGCCCGTAAACTTTGAATAATCTATGCCGTATTCCTCCGCGCGTGCAACCGAATCCTGAAGTCTACCAAGATATGTGTCATCTGTTTTCCAAGGTTCACTGTCTATCTGTGCAAACAGTCCTTCAAGCTTTGTTTTCATGCTTGCTTCAAATGCTGTGCCGTCAGACGTGACAGCTGCCGATGTCACAGATGTCCCCGAAATCTCGGTGCCGTCTATGACCGCCGTCGGCGTTGCAACCACTCTGATTTGTGCGGCAGGGCTTGCTCCCAAGCAGTACTGCTCAGAATTTTCGCCTTCAATATTCGTCCAAGCTGCACCGTCAGCCGATGACTGCCACTGGTATTTCACGCTTGTTGACTCAGCATCAGCAACGTTTAGCGTTACATTTCCGCACTCGGCTTTGAGCGCAGTATTTGCCTTCACATATCCGTCAATTGTTACGCTGTCAATTTTCAAATCCACCATTTTGAGCTCTATATTGTCTATTACAAACTTTTCATATTTGGTGGCTTCGCTTCCAAAATCCGCCTGAATCAGCATTGCAGCATACTCATTGTCACCGGAATTGAACACATGACTGTATTTTTTCCAGCTAAGATTTGCCGCATTATACGTTGATGCACTGCCAATCTTGTTGTTTCCGCCCAGCGGAAGAACGGCATCACTTACATCAGAAGCCTTGTTTGCAAACATCTGCATATATCCGCCGTTCGGAATCTTTGCATATGCCGAAAGAATGTATGTTTTATTCTTCTCAACCGTAACACATTGATAAATCTTTGTTAAACTGCCTGCCGACTTTTTGAGCGCCGCCGTACCCTCATATGCATCGCTGCCTATCGACCACTCACCGTTTGTTACGTTCCAGTCATACAGATCGCTCACGCCATTCTCAAAACTTCCGCTCAATGCGTTGTCAATTCTTCTTATAGAAATATTCCCTACATAAAAATTATTCACTGTTGATTGGATTGAAACTGCAATAAAATCATTATCTCCCGAATTAAATTTCACGCCTTTCCTTTTCCAATTTTCTACCTTCGTGTTTATCAAAAGATTATTAAGTCTGTTTGTTAATGTAAACTTTTTCTCATCAAGCTTACTTTGGGAAAATACACCTAACTGACAATAATCCGTATCAGTAGCCGGACTAAACTTTACATATGCCGACACAAGATAGTCCGTGTTTCTCTCAACCGGAATAACCTGATAGAGTCTATGTGTTCCGCTTTTTACCATTTTTGCAACCTTCGCACCGGCATTCCTGTCATCCTCCACAGCACTGAAGCTGTCCGCCTCATACATATTCCAGTCACTCATTCCGTCCTCAAAGTCACCGTTTACCACATTGCTGATTTCAACCAAATTGGCCCGATCAAACACAAAATCTTTATCTTCCGCATTTGCTGTCCCTGTAAAATCCGCCTGTATAACCAAAGCTATATATTCATTGTCGCCCGAATCAAATACAAGCCCGTACCTCTTCCATTCGGTGCTTTTTTCACTTATGGTTGTTACCGCTTTTGCCGTTCCCGTATAAATAAGATTTTCGCCTCCGAGCGGAAGAGTATTGTTCATTCCGTTTGCACGGCTTGCAAGAATTTGAACATAACTGCCCGGAACTTTTGCGTAAACTGAGAAAAGGTACTTTGTGTTTTTCTTTACTTTTACCACCTGACACAGCTTTGACAAACCTGAAGTGTTCTTCCGGATTGCCCCTGTTCCGTAATAAACAGCATCTGACTCCGCAACAAACGCACCCTCACCGCCGACGTTTATATTCCAGCCGTCAATACCGTTTTCAAAGTCCCCGTTCACAAGCGTTCCCACAGTTTCTGCATTGTCTGCTGCGTTTGCCGTCACAAATGCAGGCTGTGTCGGAATCAACATTGCAAACGCCAGTAAAATGTTTAACCATCTTTTCATTAAGAATTCCTCCTTTGACATGTACGTATGCGTACACATCCTCATAATTTATATAAATATTATTTTTTTACTTACCAATCACTTTTCCGAAAGAGTTCTGATTGCATTTTCAACCGCTCCCCAAAGCTCAATGTTGTTCACTGCGATTATACCCGTTCCGCCCGAAAGCACGCTCATCCCGTTATACTCGCTGTTTGAAACTGAGAACGCCTCTGCCGCAAGGTAAAGCGGAATGTAGTATTGCGTATCTTTTTGTACGCATACCGCCGTTTCGTCTCGCACGACGCCGTTCACCGTGTACTGTCGGCTGCCAACCTTTGCAGTTATTGTAACTCCGCCGTCCTTCAGTTCAAGTTCTTCGCCGCGGACGGCATGGTCTGTGCCGAAAAGCAATGCAGCTGCATCCTGAGAAATATAGAGCTTTCCATCTATGCTTATAACTCCTGTTTTTCCCATATGTCTGAGCGTTCCTTTGTCATAGTACACATCGCAGCCTGCCGCTACCACAGTCGATGTGCCGGCAATCTTTTCAATCTCCGCACAAAGCTGTTTTACACCGTCCTCCGAAAGCTGTTCAATAAACGAATCCGCCTCATTGTTCAGCTTCTTTATTCTGTCAAAATCCGAATACGGAGCAATTTCCAGATTGTGCTGTGCCAGGTTTGAAAGATAGAGTTTGAAGCAGCCGTCCGCCCTTATCTGATCCTCTGCGCTGTCGATTTCCTCCACCACTGTTTTTCCGTCAACAATCAGAACTATCATCTGTCCGTAGACGCAGTCTATCACGCCCACGGAAACATCATGCCATTTTCCGCTATCCAGCATGGTGTTTTCAAAAGTTTTCAGCACTCCCCTTCTGCCCTTTGTGTATGCCTGAAGCTCGATTATGTCCTTCTTTATTATAAATGCATAGTTTTGATCAGACCAAATCTCCTTGCCTATGTCCTGACCGCGAAGAGCAATTCCAAACCAGTCGCCTTCTCCAAAAGTATAACGCACTCCGAAGCTCATCAGCGTTTTCTTTGATGCCAGTGCATTTTTATTTGTTGCAATGTACGGTGCCTTTGAATCTCTTACTCCGAGGGTTATCGAGTTATTGCCGAACTCTGCGCCGCTTCCGTCACGGATATACCAGCTGTCCTTGTCAATAACGTTTGATATATTATAAAATCCTGCTCTTATTACCGACTTGTCAATTACAGAAAGCGCTTTGTCGACAATATTCTGTATCTTTATATTAGTTCTTATTCTGCTCCTTGCAGCAAGAACCTTTTCAATCCACGCAAGCTTTTCATCGATTTGTTTTGATGTTCCGACAGGAAACTCGCCGACATCGTTACCCTCTTTCAAATTCTCGCTTGTGTATTGAAGGGTTTCGATTGCATCATCTATCAGACTGAAATCGAGAGCCTCAGAATTTGTCTGCTGCGCCTTTCGCGTTTTGAACATAAACGCACTGCCGCTTGACTCCCACTCGCCGGCAAGCTGCCGCATTGTGTTCACGGCATAGACCTTCCAATAATATATGCCCGTTTCGGTTTCCGGAAGGGTATATGTAAAGCAGTTGCCCTCAACCGTCATGTCCTCAAGGACATTTTCAAACGACGCGTCCGCCGCAATCACAAAGCGGTATTTATCTGCGCCCTGCGCCCGCTCCCAGATAAACTCGGTTTCATCCTCATCAACATCACACGCTCCGTTTTCGGGGTAGAGCTTCCTGAACGGCTGTTTCTCTATTCGCCCCTTATCTATACCATCCGTCTCTATGCCGATTTGATTGATATCAAAGCTTTCCTCACTAGGCAAACCGCTATGTGTACTCAACAGTGTGCTATCCTTTTTTATTCGATAGTCTTGAGCGTCAACGTTTACAAATCCGTCAAACTCCGCAAGCGTCACGTTGTTTTCGTTCTCCACTCTGTCAAGCAGCGCTGTTCCTAACGAATTCTTACTGTTTATCGAAACGTTGTCTCGTATCACCATATTGATGAGCTGTGTGTTATCCTTCTGCGTTGCCTCCGTATACCAGTCGGGAAAGGCTTTAATAAACCCAGGCAACACCTTTTTCACAAACTCGTCGTTGCTGCCCAGCAGCTTGTCATATCTTTCTCCGAGAGCCTTGTTACCGTTTTTCCACGTTTCGAGATGTATCCCGTTTCCGCTGTCTATCACAATATTGTCATTGACTTTGTTTCCGCTTCCGTGTACGCTTATCGCCTTGTCTCCTCCTCTGATTATATTGTGATGTGCTGTCTGACCGGCAAGCGCATCGTCCCAATATATCCCTCTGTTGTGTATATACGGCTTGAGCTCCTCACTTACGGGGTCGAAGTCGTGTATGTAGTTGTAGGCTATCTCATTGCCCCTAAATACGGATGACCTTCCTCCATACACGTCTCCTGCATCAACACAGTCACGTACTGCGTTACCGAATTCATTATAGCGTATTTTATGATTTATCCCATAATAGATAAGCGAGCCCTGCGATGTGTTGTGCGACACATTGTGCTCAACAACCGCACCATTGCCGCCGGTTATCTCCAAAAACTGCCTTTTTATCAGGTTTTTTGACGCACATTGATTGACATAGTTGTTCCTGACAACAGGTCCGCCCGACTCCATGGTGTCAGCTCTTCCTCCTGACATAACAAGCGCCGTTGCACCGATGTTGAAAAACACGTTGCCCTCTGCGCGCCAGTTGTCACCCGCTCCGTATGTGCTTTCTCTCTCGTCCGCAAAAGGTGAGCTTTGCGTTGGCTTCATATATACCGCACTGCCTCCGATATCACGGAAGGTGCAGTTCACGATTTCTATATTGTCCGCATCATTTGTTGCATATATTGCATTTGAGCATGTCTGGGAAAAGGTTATTCCTTCAAATCGTATATAATCTGCGCCATCAAGCTTTATCATATTATCGCGCAGCGTTGCGATTTCCAGCTTGGCATTTTTAAGCCCATACGGCGGATAATAGTAGAGAACCAGGCTGTCCTTGTCTACATACCATTCACCCGGAGTGTCAATTTCCTCAAGAAGGTTGAACACCTTCCACCTTCTCGACTGCTTTGATACAACCCCGAACGCCGCTCCGTACTTCAACTCTATCACTTTGTTCTCCGTGTCTATATTTCCCATAAGAACCCGATTGTAGCTGTAGTCATACGAGAAAAAACCGCCGAGATATGCGTCCTTCGCCCCCGTCCACCTTGACGGATTTTCGTCAAAGTACCGAAATGATCCCCCCGCTGCGTTTATCGAGTTGTAGCCGTTTCCGCCTGCGGTCACAGGTTCAAACTTTGCAAAGTTTGCAAATCCGTTCGGCCATTCCGACTTCGTCTGCTCCGAATTGTCAAGGAAAATGCTCACATCCTCTCCCTGGATTTCTTTGTCCGTTTCAGATATCTGGTCGCGCATTACGTCCGGCTTGAACGCATATAGCTTTTCTATTCCTTGCTCCTTAAGGTCTATATATCCGACCTTGTCGCGCGAATTTTCCGGAAGGCGTTTCAATATTCCCTTGTCATCAACCTTTTTAAGCTTTGTCACATCCAAAAGCCTCGAGCCTTTGAACACAACCTTCTCGCCCTCCGCCGCCTTGTATGTTATAGGGGCTTCTGCCGTTCCCGAATCTGCTTCTGTAAACTTCACTGTGCTGTCAAAACGGTATTCCCCCTCGTGAAAGGTTACATTTATCGGCCGCGTCCCGCCTGCCTGCTCTGCCGCCTTTTTTCTTGCCGCTTCAAGGCTTGGCACAGGATCGTTCGCTGTACCCGACGCATTCACTGCGCCGTCCGGCGACACATGGATTTCCACGGCAGCCGTTGTTTCCGGCTCTGCCGATACGGCGGGGCACGCCGTCAGACACACCGCAATCGCAATTACTAATGCAAGCTTACTCTTTATACCTCCCATTTCATCACCTCCAAAGCAGGTTTAATCGGCGCTGTTGATAATTACTATATACGGGAATGTACCTGACACATTAAATGCCAGTATTCTTGAACAGCTGCTGCCTGCATCCTCATAGCTTCTTATGTCTCCTTGCTTGAACGATCCGCATGACTTGAGTTCTCCATCCTTTGTATACTTGACAGCTGCGGTGTACGAATTGTTCATCTTGAACGCATCAATTATGTATTTGCCGCCCATGCCATCAGGGTCAAAGTCGCCTGTACTCAAATCCTGTGTTGTCATCTGCACAACTCCGTTTTCACATCTGTACACCCAACCGTACGAAACTCTCAGATTAACATTCCAATGCGGATAGCCCGAGAACACACCGATAACCCCTGTGAGACTGCTTATCTGATACGGGTTGCTTCTTTTATCCGATGTGCTGAAAAACCCTGTCGTCCCCATGAGATGCCCGAGCGCACCATGCGAAAACTCGGGGTTATGAGCATCGGGTCTGAAAACCAGCTCCGCCATAGTAACAAATCCCTGCTTGTTCACTGTGCATCGGATTATATCGCCGCGTTTAACGTTATATCTGTTCACTGTTCCGCTCGTTTCGCTTTTCGGAACATCCGGGATGTTTTCAAAATACGAACACGGCTCTCCTCCTCCGCTGTTTGAATCCGACGCACTGTAAAGCACCGCCTCCGACACCTTATTTGCATTGTTTATAAGCGTGCCCGACGCATATTTAATAACATCCTCACCCTGAACCATGTTTCCAATCTGATCGACAATCAGCAGAGTTCTCTCTGTTCCACTCTCCACAGCATCGGTTTCGTTCTTAGGTTTAATTATCACTATATCCGCAAACAAGCTCTTTTTATCAGATACATATGCCGCAACGGGCCAGTACGCATATTTTCCGATTTCTCCCGTTTCAATTACCGAAAAAAGCTCCTCTTTTGTCTTGTCATTCGGTATCTTGATTATCACCGTGTCCGCATCAACAAACGCCGCACCCGAGCCAAAGCCCCATACCGAATTATACGGCACGTCACCGGAATCAAATCTGCTCATTACTCCGGGGAGGTTGTATTCGCTTTCAAATATCTTATACAGCCCGCACTCCATGCTCAAATCGCTTGTCGGAAGGTCTATGCCGCTGATTTCGCCATCACGATTAAGCCTGTATTTCAGAACAGTCGGGCCCGATGACAGGTAATCGGTATAAAGCTTTGAATCGGAAACCGTCTTTGTCTCTCCCGTACTTGTGACCACGCTGACCTTTTCTGCGCAAACAAGCTGTTCAAACTTTCCCGTGGACTCGAATATTTTAACCCTGAGCCTTCTGTTCAAAGTTTCCTCCATACCACTCCTCACAAAGTAACCGTATTTACTGTTCTGCATTTCCACATCTGTTATATACACCGCTTTTCCAAATCCGTTTATGTAAAGCGTGCAGATATTCCCGATTTTCAGCTCCGGCTTATGCGTCATTTTGTCGCAGGCGTCTGAAATTTCGTATAAAACTGTTCCGTTCGAAACGGTCATATGTTTATTTTTGGCTCCTATTGACGTGATTTCAAATTTCTCATGCACGGTTCCCGAAAGGTATATTTTCAGAACGTTTTCTGCGCGCAGAATATCGACAACGCTTCCTATCGTGATGCTTTCCATGTCCGTTTCATTTCCGTCCGCATCGATCACGATTACATAATCATAATTGTTTATGTCGATGCTGTTATCCTCACTGCCCTTTGAAAGACCGTTGAAAATCACACCCTTCTCCGAATCAAATCCGCTCACATAGCACGTCTCATAGTTGTTAACGCATATCATCTCTGCTCGGCTGCCGCGAATCTCAGAGATGGTTATATCTCCGAATTCAAACATAAAACTGTCTTTGCCGTAGATTTCCTTTGCCTCGCCATTATAAATCATGTATGTAACATCTCCGAGCCGCCTTTCGCAGCGTTTTCCGCCCTCATCATAATAAGTCAGCGTATTCCCGGAAAAGTCAATGACGTTTTCGGGCAGAATCTCAAGCTTTCTTTCAGCATACGTCGGGCATATAAACCTTGCGTTGAGTATTCCGTCATCCTCCGTGTAAAACAGCTCAACCTCACATCCTATGTATTCCTCCGCATTGCCCGATTTCTCATTTGTTGTGAACACTCCGTCACCAACGCGAATATTTCCCTTTGAAAGCTCCGTTTTGCCTGTTATTTTTGTGATGCCATTATCTGTAACAACGCCCTTTATCTTTTTCATTTTCAACATGCGTGACATAAAGCTCTCCTTGCGGTCATAGTCATACCGCCCGGGATACATATTCACATCAAGCGTGTTGTATATAATCTGTGAAATCTCCGAAAAGCTTGCATTATCGCTGTATGGTTTTGAAATTCCGTCTGTTATTTTTAGCCTTGCGGCCTCGAAAATATATCCCTTCGGATATCCGCCGGCTCTTTTTGCCTCAGCCGAATATCCAAGCATATCCACGAAAACCGACATTGCCTCCTGCTTGCTCACCTTCAGATCTGCGCCGAACTTATCGGCGGAAACCCCCTTCATATAGCCGTGTGAGACAACCAGCATTATCTCATTGAAACAGGTCGTGTTTTTGTCGACATCGAAAAACACACTCTCGCTCATTTCAGCTTCGCCGAGAAGCACATCGTTTTTGTCACTCTGCATCGCAGTACTTTTCCAGTTATCAGCGATCTGTTTGTCATCATAAAGTCGGCAAAGCCTCGCAATAACTCCCGCAAGCTCTGCCCGCGTCAATGTTTTGTCAGAATCATATTCCGCTTTGTTAAATGCACCAACTGTCACCGCAAAGCTTTCTGCCTTGGACAATTCAACCTCAGCGGAGCGCTTGTTGGGCAAGCTCGGCAGTACCTGAGCATTTGCTTCCGTTATTACTAAACAGAATAATAAAATCAGTAACATTATTTTTTTCATTTTTTGCTTTCCTCCGCAAATTCCAGCAATCCATATATTATCTTTGCCGTTTCTGCCCGTGTGCAGGATTCAAGCGGTCTGAAGCTTCCATCACCGTTTCCTGCCACAATGCCATTCTCATACATAAACTCAATCGCCTCAGCCGCATAATCCGATATCAGCTCTGAATCCTGAAACACCTTCTTGCCATTGCTGCTGCCTATAACCTCTGTCTCATACAATGTGGCATATGCACGAAGCGCCATCACGCACAAATCCTGTCTTGTGAGATGCTCTCCCACCCCAAACATATTCTCGCTAATACCTTTTACAATGCCTCTGCCAAATGCCGCTCTGATATATTCCGCATACCATT
The DNA here is from genome assembly GCA_934463175.1 of uncultured Clostridia bacterium. Lineage (GTDB taxonomy): Bacteria > Bacillota > Clostridia > Monoglobales > Monoglobaceae > CAKSIW01. The sequence continues at coordinate 10,043 of CAKSIW010000003.1, forward strand.
CGCCATCTTTTACATCGTCAAATTTCATTGCGGAATTCTCGGTCTTTATACCAAATGCCTCGCAAAGAATCTTCACAAACTGCTCGCGTGTTATATTTCCGTCAGGATTAAAATTTCCCGACGCATCTCCGCTTATTATGTTTTTTTGCTTCAGATAGTATATATAATTGTATGCCCAGCTATCATTTTCAACATCGACAAACATTGCCGAGTTACTCGGGTCGTATTCGGTATTCGGCGACGCAGTGCCCACCGTTTCAAATCCAACAACTCCCGTGCCGCCTTTTCCACCCGACACACCTCCGCCCGAAGGCGGCGACTGTGGTATCTCTGCCGCAGCAACGATGGCCGCCGACAGTTCGTTGATGGTTGAAAAGCTTTGTCTTGCCAATGCTTCATAAACCGCAGACTTGTCGCTCAGCTGAAACATTTTTCCCGTGGCAAGGCCGATTTGCTTGGCGTTTTGTTCCGTAATCAGTTGCCCGACATATCCCACTCCGCCGACAGACGGACACTCTATGCCCCTGAGTACGATAGCGCTGGTGAAACCATTATACCATTCGCAATAGGAGCCAAAATCCTTGCCGAGCATATCTGCATGTATCTTTTTTCTGCCGTCAGAGCTTATATATCTTTTGAATGCATCGTAAAGAGTCACTCCGTTTTGGTCTGCATCGAACATATTTAGCTCATGTTCATCAATCAGTCCGCCGTCGTCTTTGCATTGCGCCGTCCCTAAGTTGTAATTCAGAATTCTGCTGCACAGCTTAAGGATATGCCGTGCGTCATCAACGTCTGTGATTTCCGCTACTGAGCCTTCATCAAGAGTTTTCCTGATAATCCCCGCCAAAAGTGAATATTGGCTACTGTTCGCTCCAATCTGCGTCTCCATTCTGAGTTTTTTCACGAACTCACCGAAGTTGCGTTCAAGCTCCTGCTTCGTTTGGGTCTTGATTCCGTTAACAGCTGCATCAAGCTCAATCCCCGATGCAAAATATGTTGTTCCGTAGGGTACGGCACTCCCAAAGTCATAGCCTCCGACTAATATGTCATATTCTCCGTAGTATGTTTCATTAGGAGCTGCAAATACAAAATCGAACGCAAATGTTCCGCCGTTACCTGTCAGTCCTGCGTTAACATATGCATATTTCTCCTCGTTTTTCTTTTTAACAAGCACCGAAACAATTCGCCCCTGCATTTCCGATTCGCTAACACCACGTATATGAACCGTGCGTACTCCGTCACCCTCGACAGTGTATTCCGCCACAGGCAGTCTCTGCATATAAACAACATTGAGCTTTTCTGCGCTGTCTGCTGCAAAAGCTGTTATTTTTACACCCGTGGGTGCGTTGATTGGTACGCTGTCTGAAATACCGTCCCTTGTTTCATTTGCCGAAAGGGAGTATTCCTTCACGAATACTCCGTGCACCGTGCCGTCATCTGAATATGCAAGTGCCGCAAGCAAAACGTTCTGCGTTGCTGCTGTTTTATTTTCTATCCTTGCATCAATCCGGAGTGCACCGTTCTCTGCCTTCGCATCGATTTCCGCCTTAATCTGTTGCTTTATTTCTATATCGGCAGTCTTTTCCTCCCCGATTTCAACATACGGAGCGTTTGCGCACCTTATTTTCCCTGATATCGTGAGTTTTTTTGTCTCATATGTAAAATCATTTAATATAACCGCCTCAACTCCGATTACATCATCTCCCGATTTGATCGGACGTACTATATATTTTGTTTTGTCAAGTCCGTCTATCTTTATGTATTCATAATCGACACACTCCTCATCAATCGGATTTGTAAACATTGTTTTCACCGTGGTGTCGCAAAGCCCCTGCACCGTATCAATCGATCGAACCTCTGTCAGCAATGCGCGAACAACGTCATAATTTGATATTTCTGACACATCGCCTCCCATTTTAACAAAATCCCTTATCAGTCTTTGTATGCGGACTATGTCATCAATGCAGTATAACGCAGGTTCTTCCGGAAGCGAAGAAATCTGTCCCTCAATCGTTTCTGCTATTTCATCAGTGTCCCATTTGCTGCCCGAAACCGCCATAACAACAATTTCATCCTCTGTCTCTGCATTCTGAAATTCTATTGACCTTATGCCCTTACATTTTTCAACAACAACTGTATGTGAATACACATATCCGACACCCCCGTCAATCACTCCATCCCCGCCGTATGCGCCGAATGCCTCCGTGTTTGCCGCACTGCCATCATTGCGCATAAAGCTGCCGAACACGCAGTCATTATACTGAGTTGTGCCGTCTGAATATGTGATTATCATTTTTGTATTCGTTTGCCTGTCAGATGCGGAAAATCCCAGAACATGTATTTCAGAAAAAAAACCGTCGCTCAAATTAACAGACAAAGAATCCCCCGATGCGCCGTATCTTGCAGCCCTCTTATCTCCTGAAAAATCAACCATGTAAGGTATATTGTTTACACTCAGCTCGTTGCTGTCACCAAAGCTTGCCTCAATGCCGCTGCGGCTCAGAAGCATACCGCCGACCAGATCTGAATCTGATGTGCACTTCTCAAAATCCGACACGCTTCCGACAACCACTGCATTTAGGATTTCGCCTAAATCAATTGCCTTAACCGTCTGCTCGTCAAGCACCCTGTAGCTCTTTGAATATACCGCTTCTCCGTCATAAACGTCACCGTCAACACCTACCGCACTCGGTTTTACGCAGAGCCTTATATATTTTCCGTCTGCACCTTGTGGAACGGTGAGCTCCTTTTCATCAGAAAGCACTGTCCAGTCAGAGCTTCCGTCATCTGAAATCTGCCATTCATAGCTTGTTCCGTCGGTGTCCGCAAAGTATGGTATACAAATCTCCGCTTTTGCCTTGGCCTTCCTGCCTGCAGCAAAATAACCGGCTGCACATACTTCTTCTGCGTTTGGTTTTCTTTTTCCCATTTTTATATTGTCCAGAATAAACTTTTTATTTGTGTCAACATCCAAACCAAAATCTGCCTGAAACACAAGTGTCACAAACTCATTGTCACCTGAATTGAATGCATATCCGTGCTGTTTCCACTTTGTGCTTCCGTCAGACACTGTGACTACCGGCGAAATTTTGTTTGCACCTCCGAGAGGAAGAGTATTGTTCAAACCGTCAGCGCGGCTTGCAAACATCTGAAAGTATCCGCCTCCGGGGTTCTTAGCATATGCGGACACATAATATTCCATATTTTTTTCAACCGCCACGGTCTGATACATCTTTGTATATCCGCCGCTTATTTTCTGCAAAGCACCTGTTCCGCCGTATGCATCTTCTGTTATGCTATATGAACCTACGGTCGGCATCGTCCAATGTTCCGTACCTGCCTCAAAGTCACCGTTTGAAACTATGTTGTCCATCGCAAAAGCCACTGCTGCATGCAGAATCACTGAAGCTGCAAATGCTGCTGCAGCGACATACATGCTGATTTTTTTCTTTCTGTCGGTCATAGCATTTCAATCCTTTCACAATATAGTTTTTTCCCTTGTCTGTGGAACATTTTCGCCATTCCATACATAAATGCATATTTGTCTTTCTGTTCCCGAATCAGATGAAATATCTATCTTTTCCGAAAAACTGTATCGCTCTCCGCTTTCATCAGGTAACAGCTTTGCCTTCACAACCGTCTTTAATATGCTGTTTTCATAAAGCGCCACATAAACATCTACCGTTTCAAGAATTTCATCGGCTTTACATTTTTCAAGCGTTCCCTCCGCAATCACGTAAGATGTCACCGCACTGTCAACGGTTTCCAACGTATTACCATCCTTATCTTTTATCACAAGATTGCGCAAATCAAATTTCTTTGTTTTGAACATAAACGCACTGCCGCTTGACTCCCACTCGCCGGCAAGCTGCCGCATTGTGTTCACGGCATAGACCTTCCAATAATATATGCCCGTTTCGGTTTCCGGAAGGGTATATGTAAAGCAGTTGCCCTCAACCGTCATGTCCTCAAGGACATTTTCAAACGACGCGTCCGCCGCAATCACAAAGCGGTATTTATCTGCGCCCTGCGCCCGCTCCCAGATAAACTCGGTTTCATCCTCATCAACATCACACGCTCCGTTTTCGGGGTAGAGCTTCCTGAACGGCTGTTTCTCTATTCGCCCCTTATCTATACCATCCGTCTCTATGCCGATTTGATTGATATCAAAGCTTTCCTCACTAGGCAAACCGCTATGTGTACTCAACAGTGTGCTATCCTTTTTTATTCGATAGTCTTGAGCGTCAACGTTTACAAATCCGTCAAACTCCGCAAGCGTCACGTTGTTTTCGTTCTCCACTCTGTCAAGCAGCGCTGTTCCTAACGAATTCTTACTGTTTATCGAAACGTTGTCTCGTATCACCATATTGATGAGCTGTGTGTTATCCTTCTGCGTTGCCTCCGTATACCAGTCGGGAAAGGCTTTAATAAACCCAGGCAACACCTTTTTCACAAACTCGTCGTTGCTGCCCAGCAGCTTGTCATATCTTTCTCCGAGAGCCTTGTTACCGTTTTTCCACGTTTCGAGATGTATCCCGTTTCCGCTGTCTATCACAATATTGTCATTGACTTTGTTTCCGCTTCCGTGTACGCTTATCGCCTTGTCTCCTCCTCTGATTATATTGTGATGTGCTGTCTGACCGGCAAGCGCATCGTCCCAATATATCCCTCTGTTGTGTATATACGGCTTGAGCTCCTCACTTACGGGGTCGAAGTCGTGTATGTAGTTGTAGGCTATCTCATTGCCCCTAAATACGGATGACCTTCCTCCATACACGTCTCCTGCATCAACACAGTCACGTACTGCGTTACCGAATTCATTATAGCGTATTTTATGATTTATCCCATAATAGATAAGCGAGCCCTGCGATGTGTTGTGCGACACATTGTGCTCAACAACCGCACCATTGCCGCCGGTTATCTCCAAAAACTGCCTTTTTATCAGGTTTTTTGACGCACATTGATTGACATAGTTGTTCCTGACAACAGGTCCGCCCGACTCCATGGTGTCAGCTCTTCCTCCTGACATAACAAGCGCCGTTGCACCGATGTTGAAAAACACGTTGCCCTCTGCGCGCCAGTTGTCACCCGCTCCGTATGTGCTTTCTCTCTCGTCCGCAAAAGGTGAGCTTTGCGTTGGCTTCATATATACCGCACTGCCTCCGATATCACGGAAGGTGCAGTTCACGATTTCTATATTGTCCGCATCATTTGTTGCATATATTGCATTTGAGCATGTCTGGGAAAAGGTTATTCCTTCAAATCGTATATAATCTGCGCCATCAAGCTTTATCATATTATCGCGCAGCGTTGCGATTTCCAGCTTGGCATTTTTAAGCCCATACGGCGGATAATAGTAGAGAACCAGGCTGTCCTTGTCTACATACCATTCACCCGGAGTGTCAATTTCCTCAAGAAGGTTGAACACCTTCCACCTTCTCGACTGCTTTGATACAACCCCGAACGCCGCTCCGTACTTCAACTCTATCACTTTGTTCTCCGTGTCTATATTTCCCATAAGAACCCGATTGTAGCTGTAGTCATACGAGAAAAAACCGCCGAGATATGCGTCCTTCGCCCCCGTCCACCTTGACGGATTTTCGTCAAAGTACCGAAATGATCCCCCCGCTGCGTTTATCGAGTTGTAGCCGTTTCCGCCTGCGGTCACAGGTTCAAACTTTGCAAAGTTTGCAAATCCGTTCGGCCATTCCGACTTCGTCTGCTCCGAATTGTCAAGGAAAATGCTCACATCCTCTCCCTGGATTTCTTTGTCCGTTTCAGATATCTGGTCGCGCATTACGTCCGGCTTGAACGCATATAGCTTTTCTATTCCTTGCTCCTTAAGGTCTATATATCCGACCTTGTCGCGCGAATTTTCCGGAAGGCGTTTCAATATTCCCTTGTCATCAACCTTTTTAAGCTTTGTCACATCCAAAAGCCTCGAGCCTTTGAACACAACCTTCTCGCCCTCCGCCGCCTTGTATGTTATAGGGGCTTCTGCCGTTCCCGAATCTGCTTCTGTAAACTTCACTGTGCTGTCAAAACGGTATTCCCCCTCGTGAAAGGTTACATTTATCGGCCGCGTCCCGCCTGCCTGCTCTGCCGCCTTTTTTCTTGCCGCTTCAAGGCTTGGCACAGGATCGTTCGCTGTACCCGACGCATTCACTGCGCCGTCCGGCGACACATGGATTTCCACGGCAGCCGTTGTTTCCGGCTCTGCCGATACGGCGGGGCACGCCGTCAGACACACCGCAATCGCAATTACTAATGCAAGCTTACTCTTTATACCTCCCATTTCATCACCTCTCTGAATTTTACTTATCCTTATTCGCCACCCATTCATTTATCTGACGCTGAACCTCGTCTTTGATTTTTTCAATTCCTGCGTCCTTTAGTTTTTTTAAGTATTCCTCATACACACTTTCATAAGGCATTGCACCCTTGTATATGTAGCTATACTCCGAATTTATTGCGTTGCACTGTGCAACTTCTGTCTGAATATTGCTTATATCAACCTGAAAACCCATAAGTTTTGAGAGCTTTGCGCTTCTGTTTATCTCATCGGTTTTCTCCCATGAGCCGAGAACCTGATCTTTGGTATAGAACGCATTGAACTGGTTTCCGAACATCCACTGGTTAGCCATTGTATAGCCTGTATTTTCCATTCTTGTCACTATGTTGTTCTCATCCTTTGTGTAGTGCTTGCCTTCAATTCCATAAATGAACATATTGTACATTTCCTTATCGGTATTCATAAGCTGAATAAACTCCAGCGCCTTGTCGGTATTCTTTGAATTTGCAGATATAGCCAGCACCGCCGCAGTTCCTGCAGCACACTGCACATAAGGCTCATTAAGAGGAATGTTTAACACGGGCGCATTGTACTTTGCAAACGTTTCCGCCTCATCGCCCGGTTTATATGTGCCGGTAAAGGTTGCATACTTTAGGTTCAGCAAATCATTATTGTCGTTTGTCGCAGTGAGCACATCCTTACGGATATACCCCTTCTCGTACCAGTCACGCTGTCTTTTCAGGGTATCCCTGTATTCCTGTGTATTAACCAGAACCTCAACGTTATAATCATCGGTTGCCTTTTTAACTCCTATTCCGGGCAGTCCACGCAGTGATTCATATGTGAGCAGTTTTGTGAAGCCTGTTGTCGGTATAACATCCGGCTCATTTTCCTTTATTATCTTCAAGAAGTTTTCAATCTCGTCATAGTTTGTAACATCAGAGAACTTGAAGTTATATTTTTCAGCCAGCTTTTGCTGAACTCTGACGGAATCCTGAATATACATAATCTGATAGCATGGTACTCCATAAATTTTATCGTTATATTTCACAGAATCCCAGACATATTCGGGTATGGATTCATAAAGCTGCGGAAACTTTTTCAGATTCTCATCAATGCTGCAAAATGCGCCCTTTGAAACCGCATCAAGATATTTGTTTGTCCAGCTGCTTGCAAAGCATATATCGAAATTTTCACCCGATGAAAACATCATTGTCATCTTCTGATCATATGAACCGATGTCTAGCATATTGAACTTAACCCTTACCCCGATTTTTTCCTCAAGCTTTTTGTTGAAATCACTCCAAACCATTTCTTGATCCTTCTGTGTCGTTCCGAAAAAATAGAAGCTCAGCTCCGTCGTCTCGCCCTTCTCGACCGTCCTCTCTTTGCAGCCCGCTGTGCCGAGCACAACAGCTGCCGCCACTGCTAACATTAACACTCTTTTTAATTTCATTTTTAGTCCTCCTGCTTTTTATATTTGGAAATAAATGTTTTATCCTTTTACAGAGCCTACAGTCATGCCCTTTACAAAATACTTTTGGAAAAACGGGAAAACACACATCATCGGTCCCGCCGCAACAACAGTCATTGCCATTTTCACCGTTTCGGTCGGTATTGAAAATCCTGTCATATCAACATCCCCTGCCACCGCATATTCTCTCAGCAGCTCTGCCTGAAGCATAATTCTCTGCAAGAAATACTGCAAGGTCATAAGCTTTTCATCGGTTATGTAAAGGAGAACCGAATACCACTCGTTCCATCTCGTCATTGCACCCATAAACGCAACCGTTGCAATAACCGGCTTTGATATAGGCAGGAATATTTTTATAAAAATCAGAATCTCGTTCGCGCCATCAATCCTTGCCGACTCGCGGAGTGACTGCGGAATCCCCTGAAAAAATGTTCTTATTATAAACACATGCCACGGGCTTATCAGGCTTGGCAAGATCAACACCCATATGCTGTTTTTCAGATGTAGGTACTGCGTGATAAAAATATAGCTTGCAACCATTCCGCCGCTGAACAGCATCGTGAAAAACAGAAAAAATGTAACTTGCTTTCTCAGCTTGAAAGTGTTTACCGCAAGCGCATATCCTATCATCGCCATGAAGAACACTCCCATAGCCGTTCCGACCACCGTTGTTATAATTGTAATTTTATATGCACTGAGTATCTGACCGGGATTCATCAAAATAAACTTATATGCCTGCAAATCCCATGTCTTAGGAATCAACCTGTAACCAAAATCCACTATTTCCTTTTCGTTTGACAATGACACCGAAACTATCAGCAAAAACGGTATCAGACAGCACAGACTGAATAATGTAAAAACAATTATTGCCACAATTTCGCTCACGCTTATTTTTCTTTTTTTCATTACGATATCTCCTTTCAAAGCTAACTCAGAACAATGCCCTATCAGGGTCTTTTCGTTTCACGATAAGGTTGGTCGCCAAAACAAGGATAAAGCCCACTACTGACTGCAAAAAGCTCACTGCAGATGACATTCCTATATTGCCATTTTCCTTCAGACATCTATAAACATATGTGTCGATAACATCTGTTGTTGGATAAAGAATACTGATATTTCGTGTCAACTGATAGAACATTCCGAAGTCGGCTCTGAATATGTTTCCTATTGCAAGAATTGTCAGAATTGTGATCTGCGGCACAAGCTCCGGCACCGAAATATGGATCGTTTTCTGCCACTTTGTTGCGCCATCAAGATCCGCCGCCTCATAGTACTGCGTATCAATGCCTATCAGTGCGGCATAGTAGATGATAAGGTTAATTCCCGTCCCCTTCCACAAGTGAGCCACAGCCAGTATTCCGGGCCATGCTTTCGGCACGGAATACCACTGAACACCATCAATCCCGAAAGCTCCAAGCACCTGATTTATTATTCCAAGTTCCGGATTCAGGAGCAGATATGACATACAGCCTACAATAACCCACGACACAAAGCTCGGTAGAATTGTTATGGACTGAAACGTCTTTATTAGCCGCTTATTTTGTATTTCACAAAGGAACATTGCCATTCCAACCTGAACAATTGTATGCAGAAAGATGAACAGTGCATTAAGCAAAAGAGTATTACGGGTTATTACCCACGCCGTGTCGGATTTAAAAAAGAACATAAAGTTTTTCAGTCCAATCCATTCGCTCCCGAATATACCCTGATCATATTGAAAACGTTTAAACGGCAGGATAATTCCTATCATCGGTATGTATGAAAACACAAACACCAGTATGATTGCCGGCATGCACAAAAGCAACAGCTGCACCGTTTCCGACTTAAACACATTGCCCTTTTTTCGCCTACTCACCGCCTTCTCTATCTTTAAATCCACGCTTGCCTCTTTCATAATTCAGCCACCTCTGTACTTTTTTCTTTTCTTTTTTTATCCTAACATATTTCATATATAGTGACAAGGTAACATTATTTAGAAGCATCGGGCACAAAATTACGATTATACCCTGTATATATTGACACATAGAAATGTAAGATTTATAATATATTATACGTTCTTGCGAGGGAGGTAATTTTTATATTTAGTATAATTCTTGTCGATGATGAAACCATGCTTTTAAAGAGATTTGCTAGGCTGATAAACTGGGAGAGCTTTAATTTTGAGGTAAAGGGGCTGTTTTTCTCAGGTGAGGAAGCGCTTGATTTTTTGCATATCGAGCATGTTGACGTTGTATTTTCGGATGTAAGAATGCCAAACATCTCAGGAATCGATATCGCAGAATATGTGAGCAAAAACCTTCCCCACACCAAGGTGGTCCTGATAAGCGGCTACAGTGATTTTGACCACGCACAGAAAGCAATCCAGCACGGCGTTTTTAATTACATTCTTAAACCCTATAAGACCTCTGAAATTGAGGATTGCCTGCGAAAGCTGAACATCGCCCTGAAAAAAGAAAAGATGCTTGACCCCGAGCTTTTGGATTTGTTGCGGAGACAGCTCTTTCACGAACTGTATTTCGGACTGCACACAGACCAAGCCTCCGTGTTGAAAAAGCTAGAAGCGCTGTCCCTTGATGCAAAGCTTCTCCATGCACCATGCGTATATATCAATATAACCATGGAAAATCCATCGGAATATCTGACTAATGAGACTCATTCGCCGGAAAATATGATAACACTGTGTATAAATCTGCTGAAAAGTCTTAATCTCGGCTCAGATGAAATTTATCTGATAAATTTCACAAAAAACACATTTGAGTTTGTGGTATTTTATCAAGACGGCGCCGATATTTCCGAAAACCGTATAATAGAGTTGCAGACAGAGCTGACAATAATGGCAAAAGAGATTCTGAACCTTAATATAAAAGCACTTCTGAAAAAACATACCTCCATATGCTCTGCGGCTGCCGACAATTGCTCAAGCACGCCACAGACTGCGATAATCTCCCTTGAACAAATGTTGCTCGACAACCTGCTGACAGCAAACGCCAATGGGTTTCACAGCACTGCATCTGCATATTTCAACATAATCAGGACGCAGAGTCCGGAGAGACGCCAAAGGCAGATGATTCATCTTTTCGGCTTTATCAACAATGCACTCCCCGACTTCACAGATAAGCTTGATATAGCCCGTCTGCAAAGCAATCCATCGGTGGAGGCATGTGAAAAATACTTTACCGAATTCAGTCTGCATATCATGGAGATTGACTGCTCTCTGATTGAAAATGCAAAAAAATATATACACGAAAACTGCAGCAAGCAGATCACGCTTTCCGATGTTGCAAAACATGTGTGTCTCAGCAGCGTGTATTTCTGTACGCTGTTCAAGGAAAAAACCGGTGTAAACTTCAACAAATACCTTACCGAAATACGTATGGAAAAAGCCATGGAGCTTCTATCCGGCACCGACCTTAAAATATATGTTATTTGCAGCATGGTCGGATACAAAACGCAGAAATACTTTACCAAGCTCTTTAAAAATCACACAGGTCTGCTACCCATAGAATACAGAAACAAACATCGTATATAAAAACATGGTCATTTGCCGAGGGGTGATTCTATCTTGAACAGCAATTTCAACACATTTACCGAAAATATAAAGAAATATAAGTTTAAAAGCGTATTTATAAAATCCTTTATAATGTGCGCGGCTTTCGTAATGGTTTTTATGGTCATTTCATATGCTATTATCTACATATCATATAGAAAAAACTATATGCAAATGCTTGACACAAGCTACAGTGAAACTCTTTATTCCATTGCGGGAACCATCGACAGCTCTCTCGATTTGTCACTCAACAATGTATCCAGCATACGCTCAAATCCGAATGTACTTTTTTTTATAAACTACAAAATAGATTATGCGTACCCGAATTCAATAATTTCAAATATAATGCCATTATATTCGTTTCTTGAAAAAATGAAAAACGACACGCCAACAACTCATTCGATTGACATATACTCAAAGATAAATAACTTTGTGCTGTCAACAAACGGCTCGGGCAGCGTTTCTTCGTTATACGATGAGTCAGGACAGAAATTTTTAAAAAGCATTGACCACACAAAAATTACGCTGTGCAGCAGGGATATTCAGTCCTCAATCAACGCACCGAAAGAGCAGGTAATCTCTGTCTTATTCCCCATCTCGCCCTATCTGAGCAATTGGGGACTGTGCATATACAACATCTCATGCGAAAGTCTGGCGGCCGCTCTGAAAACAAAACCGCAAAGCAAGGATGGACTGTTCAATGTCCGCTCATCAAACGGCGAGTTGCTTTATTCTTTCGGGCAGTCGGAGATTGCAGAGCAAAAGCACAAGGTCTTCAGCTTTCCTTCAGAATATTATGAAATAGAATATGAGTTTCTTGTTCCGCAAAAAATATATGATATTCAGGCAGCGAACATAAACTTCTATCTCATACTTATAGGCTGCGCAGGATTTATCTTGTCAATTCTGCTTTCCCTGTTCTTTTCGTATAGAATCTCATCGCCGCTGGTAAGCATTTTGAACACGGTGAATCACCCCGAACTGTGGTCGGATAAGCAAAACGTATTCAGCGGCAATGTGAAAAACGAGACGGAACAGATTATAAACAGTATTTTCGGATATGACAGCAATTCAAAGGTTGACCTCGCTCTGAGAACAGTGCTGCTCAAAAAGGCACAGTCAACCGCACTGCAGTCACAGATTACACCGCATTTTCTGTATAACACACTGCAGATTATTAATCTCTCCGCTCAAGAAATGAGCGGTTCCGAAAACGAAACTTCGGAAATGATAGTTTCCCTGGCAGATATGCTGCGACACTGCTTTATAACAAACGATATTTTCATCAGCATCTCGGACGAGTTTGATTTAACAGAAAAATATATCGAGATTATCAAGTACAGATTCAGCGATATATTCGACACACATATTACCATTCCGCAAGAATTGAAGGAACGTAAAATAATAAAGCTTCTGCTTCAGCCGATTGTCGAAAACGCCGTTCTGCACGGAATAATCCCGGCAAAACGAAAATGCATCTTAAAAATAGCAGCATACACCGAAGGCAACAAGTTCATTATCCGCATTTCAAACAATGGTGTACCGATACCGGTCGACACGTTGCGCAGTATTCGCAAGCGGCTTTCAGAAACAATGCCGCTCAAACATCCGAGCGACCATGTCGGAATTGAAAGTGTTGACGAGAGATTAAAGCTTGCCTACGGCGAAAACTATGGTCTAAGCGTTAAATCCGATGATTTCGAGACATCTTTCTATCTGACGATGCCCAATGATGACTCTTTATAGTTAAAAAAATAATTTTATATATAAAAGGGGATATTTATTATGAAAAGCTTTGAAGTAAAAAATCACGAACCGAGTTACTTGCCTTCCAACCATGACTGGGAGCTTGTATGGAGCGACGAATTTGACGGGCCTGAACTCGACACCTCCAAATGGAGCTTCAGACTTGATTTCTGGGGTGAGAAATTTGACGCATACACCGACCGTGGGATTGTATTTGACGGGAACAGCAACATTGAGCTTCACCGCACGGAGCGGAACGGATTCTATGTGTCGCCGCAGCTCCAGACTGGCGCAAATTCCTTTGATGCACCAAAGCCTACCGCAAATTCCAACCCATGGAATCACAACAGCATATGGCCTATTGGTGAAGTTAAAGCGCCGAAGTTCATGCATCGTTTCGGATATTATGAGTGCAGATGTAAATTTCAGAAAGACCCCGAAACAATGTGGAGTGCGTTCTGGACTCAATCACCGAGCATCGGGATGACATATGACCATATCTGGTCCGGCATTGAGTCAGATATAATGGAGTGCTTCAAAGACGGCGAATGCACAACAGGAAACATTATGGGAGGCTACGGTGCACAGTGTCACCAGGAAGGAAGAGTCAACTACAAGCTCAACTCAACCGATGATGGTTTCCACCGTTTCGGCATGCTGTGGACACCCGAGAAATACACATTCTACTGCGATGGAGAAAAGATTTCCGAAGCTTCCGAATTTGTGTCACAGGTTCCTCAGTTTATACTGTTGACCACCGAAATTCAAGGATACCGTACCGATAAGCCGAAAGCTGTCGGCGACAAATTTATAGACGATGCCTTCATAGTTGACTATGTTAGAGTTTTTGACATAAAATAATATTGCATTCAAGTAAAAGGATAGGCACACGGAAATCGAACCCCGTGAGGCTGTCGCATTAAGACGGCCCCCCAAAAAAACAACCGAGCAATCCGGAAAAGGGTTGCCCGGTTGTTTGCTTTACTGTATAATTAAGTTGCTACAAAAAATATTCAGAAAGCAGATTTAAATATACAATGTTGGGAATAAGAAAGCAAGTAGTTTTACCGTTAAATTTAGAAAGAAAAATAAGTCCGGATGATTCGGTATTTAAGCTGATCGAAATCTGTGACGAATTGGATTACACAGAGCTGTGTCGCACCTATCTGCGCCGTTGGCGAAAAATTGATCCGGCAACGATGTTTGAAGTTCTTGTTTTTGCGTATATGAACGGGATATATTCAAGCAGGAATATTGAGAGCGCATGCCGCAACGACATCCGTTTTATGTGGATATTGCAGGATGCACCTGCGCCCGATCATGCAACGATCGCCCGATTCCAAAATGAACGTCTGACGATTGTAATGGAAAATTTGTTTTACCAACCGGTCGAAAAGTTATCCGCACTTGGAGAAATAGCGTTTGAAAACTTGTTTGTGGACGGCACAAAGTTTGAAGCAAACGCCAATCGCTACACCTTTGTTTGGGCAAAAGCCGTACAGAAGAATTTGAATAAGCTATATGCACGGATCGATCAAGAGCTTCCTGAAATTGCTTTCAAGTACGGCTTGAATCCGAATGTAGAATTGGAACAAGCCATCCAATTTTTAAGCGGGGTTTCAGGCATGAGCGGAATTTCCTTTGTAAGCGGCAAGGGTAAGCGCAAAACCGAAACACAGTTTTTCTTGCTCTGCTTTGCGTTTAATATTCGAAAATTATGGAACCGTTCCAATTCCGGACGTTTTCATAAGTCTTTATTTGAAAAAATAATTGCTTAAAGAAAAAAATAAGTGAATATCTCAATGAAAAAAGAGGGAATTTTTTATACCCTCTGGATTTTGCTGCCAAAAAAGCAAAAAGTTATCCTTGTTTTTCTTAATTTCAAAATGTTCGGGGCTGCCGCTTCTGATTTTTCTCACTTGCGACAGCCCCTTTTGATAATCGGATTACATTTTCTGTCTGATTTATATCGTCCCCCTAACAGTCAGTATTCTCACACCGGGTGTAACAATCCAGCTGCCTGTTGTGGGACTTTGTTCAAAGGCTGCCGCCGGAACCGTTAATTTTTACAGATAAAGCCGAGAGAACGGAAAGCAATGTTACGGACGAAAACGGCAGAGCAACCGTGCCGCCGACAAACATTGATGTTACCGATTTCAACGGCTACGGCGAAGTTGACGGATATATTGTAATCGTGAAAAATGCTGTCGGAGCTATTGAAAAGGCACATATCACACATAATGCCGAAGTAAAAAATGAGGACGGCACAGTTAAATCGGCAGAAAACATTTCTGTTGAATTACCCGAAGATGTAAAGTTTGATTATGCGAACAGAATTATCGTAACTGTATCAAACAAGGCGGATAATACGGCTGTAAAGGATATGAGTGTTATTGTTTCCGAAAAAGCCGTTGAGGGTACGGAAACAAAATCTTTGACAGGTGTTACCGACAAAGACGGAGTTATCATTCTTCCGCCGTCAAATGAGGGTGTAACGGATAAGGACGGAAAAACGGATATTTCCGAAACTATCCCCGGCAAGGATACCGATGGTGACGGCAAGGACGACACAGAGGAAACCAAAACGGAATACAACATTACCGTTGAGGACACCAAAGGCAAAATCGAAAATGCCTTTATTGAAATTAGGGACAGCAAAATCACCGTTACGCTTCCCGATACGCATACGCTCACAACTTCAAATCAGACAACAGTAACCGTTACCGACAAAGATAATAAGGCAGTAAAAGGCGTGTCTGTTACAATTAAGGACAAGACAACCGAAAAGACGGCAACTACCGATGCAAACGGTAAGGTTACACTTCCGGTGAAATCGTCTGGCGGTGGATCTTCCTCCGGTGGCGGTGGTAGTCGCGGCGGCAGCTCCGGCGGCGGATATTATACAACCGTAAATGTTAAAATCACCGACAAGGACGGAAAAGCAACTTCTCAAAGAGCACCGACAGCAAGGGCAATTTAACAATTACTCTGCCGAGCGGAAAAACGCTCGATAACGGAAACTTTTATACTGTTACCGTAACCGATAACAAAGGCAACGCAAAAGCCGAAACCTCTGTAATTCTCAAAGACAGAAACAAGGGCGAAGCAACAGGAACAACGGATAAAAACGGTATGCTGATACTTCCGGCATCAGAACATAAAGCATATATTTTCGGTTATGCGGATGGCACTTTCAGACCGGACAATAATATGAGCCGTGCTGAAGCTGCAGCTATCTTTGCAAGGATTATTTCTGAACAGAAAGGCGAAAAAATCAGCGGTAAGTCAAACTTTAATGATGTATCTAAAAATGAATGGTAAGTGAACAGAAAGAAACCTTTAAGGCATACCTTATGCAAAATGAAAGTGCGGATTTTGTTTTCAAAAACATATCCTATCATATCGAAATCGTTGGAGTTGATATATTTCCGCAAGGCTTTTCTGCTGTTGCGGACAGACTTCGGGAGTTTAAGGGTGTGAATATGCTTGCAGACATCGGCAACGGCACAATGAATGTTATGTATATAAATGAGTGCAGACCGCAGGAAAAGAAATGCTTTACCGAGAAATACGGCACTAACCAATGTATTCTGCAAATTCGTGAGAATATTATGCGGCAGTTTGGAACAAAGATTGACGATACAGTTATAGAAAGCTTTATCAGAACAGGCAAAGCGGATATAAGCGAGAGGTATGCAAAAGTTATACGGGAAACCGCAGCGGAATATGTAAAAGGCATATTCCGCATACTTCGTAAACACGAATATGATCCAGAGCTTATGCGACTGTATGTTGTAGGCGGTGGCGGTTGTATGATACGGAACTTCGGGGAGTATAACCCCGACAGAGTTATTATAAATTCCGATATTTGTGCAACGGCAAAAGGTTATGAAAGACTTGCGGAAATCAAACTTCGCAGAAACGGCGGTGCAGTATGAATAACAAAATTATAAACACAAATATCCGTTTTAACCTTACAAAAGCAGATGACCGCAGAGCGTGGGAATATTTACAGAGTATGGACAGGAGCAAACACAAATCATACAGTCGTGCGGTTATATCCGCAATAAACGAATATTTTGAACGGGAGCAGAAATTAACCGACAATCCTTTTCTTGAAACACAGGAAAAAGAGGACAGATTTATGCAAAAGATACTTGACACCATAAATCAAGGCTTGCAAAAATGCTCCGCAAGCGGAGGACTTGCAAGCCTTGTAAAGCTAATATCCGCAAATCAAGAGTCGCCTATACGAAATTCACAGAATACCGATGAGGATAACACCGCCGCCCTTGATTTTGCGGATAGCTTTTAATCGGTGTTAAAAAGCATTGATTTTAGTGCTGATTATATTTGAATTGACTTCAAATATAAGAAAATTTAATACCAAATCATACGGCAGTAATATTGAAATTTGATATTACTGCTATTTTTATATCTTTTTAGAGCTGTTTTCATTGAAAGCAGCTTTAAAACATTAAAAATATATAGCTGAAAGCGAGGTTTTTTATTATGACAGAGAATGAAAAGAGATTAACACAGGCGAAACACAGACTTGAAGAAGCGCAGGCACGGGACAGAGCAAAAGAGCGAAAACAGCGTACACGCAGACTTATTCAAGAGGGCGCAATATTGGAAAAGATTTTACCCGATGTCAAATCGGTAGAGCTTGAACAATTAGAGGATTTTTTACGCAGTAAAATTTGATTTGGAATTATGCCGACCGGGACGAAAACTCTCGGTCGGCTGCTTTTTATATCCTGAAGGGCGCACTTACTCACCACTTGCCGTAGGCAAGTGGTGGTATCGCCTACGGCGAACGGCGCTCTTGCAGAGGGCAAGCAGACAACGCGAAAATCGCATTGTCTGCAATGGTCGGCATATCTGCTTTATCGCAGATAAATTGAAATAACAACCTTATTCCAATTTGGTACAAAGTTGTACCGCCGACCAAAGATAAAACCTGTTTCGCAGCTTTTATCTCAAATGTGCGTTATCTGCGTTGCAGCTACCGCCCACTTTCTTTTTTTGAAAAAGAAACAAAAACAGTCTACACGGCAGACGGAAAGGACAATTACTATGGCAATTTATCATTTGGAAGCAAAGGTCATTTCGAGAGGTGTCGGCAGAAGTGCCGTTGTAGCTTCCGCATATATGAGCTGTTCCCGTATATACAACGATTAT
The DNA here is from genome assembly GCA_934463175.1 of uncultured Clostridia bacterium. GTDB lineage: Bacteria > Bacillota > Clostridia > Monoglobales > Monoglobaceae > CAKSIW01. The sequence continues at coordinate 28,289 of CAKSIW010000003.1, forward strand.
GACGGAGTGCAGCACGATTACACAAGAAAGCAAGGGCTTATATATGAACAAGTGCTGTTACCGCCGCAAGCTCCGCCGGAGTGGAAAGACAGGGGCATTTTATGGAACGCCGTTGAAGAAGCGGAGAAATCAAAGGACAGCAGACTTGCACGGGAACTTGTTGTTGCCTTGCCTGTTGAGTTAAGCAAGGAACAAAATATATCCTTAATATCCGAATATGTAAAGGACAATTTTGTAGCAGACGGAATGTGCGCCGATTTTTGTATTCACGATACGGACGGGCATAATCCACACGCACATATTATGCTGACTGTTCGACCGCTTGACAAAAACGGTAAATGGCAGAGCAAAACCGAAAAAGAATATTTGTGCGTTAAAAACGGCGAGGAACGGGGTTTTACATCAGCGGAGTTTAAGGCGGCACAGGTTGACGGCTGGGAAAAACAATATCAGTATTTTGTCGGAAAAAAGAAAGTATATATGCCGCACTCACAAGCAGAACAGCAAGGCTATGAACGAGTTTCAAAATATCCGAAAAGCACACGCTATGGCAGACAAAATCCCATAACAGAGCGTTGGAACAGCGAGGAACAGTTAGAGATATGGCGCAAAAGCTGGGCGGATATTTCAAATAAATATCTTGAAATTGCAAAATCCGAAAGCCGTATAGACCATCGAAGCCATAAAGAGCGTGGAATTGATGAGCAGCCGACCGTACACGAGGGCGTTTATGCAAGAAGAATTGAGAAAAACGGCGGAACTTATGAGCGTTGCGAAATCAACAGACAAATTAAGGCAGATAACAAGGTGTTGCGTGAAATCAAGTCAGTAATAAAGAAGCTGCTTGAAACCGCCGTACATACAATATCATCACTTGCAAACGCTCTTGAAAAATTGCGTGGCACTATGATTCATTGCAGATATGTCATAAATTTTGCGGATAAGTGGAAAACCGCAAAGACAACAGAAGCTGCAAGACTAAAAATTCATTGTGATGATTATTCTGCAATCATTGCTGAATTAAAATCAAAAATCAGTGAACGCAAGCAGAAACAGGACGAAAAGGCAAAAACGCCTCCGATTAAGATTTTCAAGCATAAGGAATTAACGCAAGTTATCAATGAACTGTCTGAACAAATTGAAGAACTGCGCATAGAGAAAAATACAATTTTAGCAAACCTCAATACAAATGATATTCAGACGGTTAAAACTAAAATTGCCGATATTCAAAAAGCTGTTCCCGTTATGGAAAGACACTCAAACGAAAGCAAAACAGGGCTTGACAACGCTCAAAAGGAATATGCCGAGTTAAAGGAACAGGCGCAGAATTTTGATATTGATGAGCTTTATGATTTACGCAGAAATATACGACCGCAAGTTGAATATGACACAGAAGCGGAATTATATGAGATTTACGGCGTTTCATTTTCAAGAGGCATTCTTAACACAGCAAAATCCGAAACCGACAATTACATTGACGGAGCAGAGATTTACTCTGTCCGCCGGCAGCTTCAAAATTACAAGCAACGGCAAAATGAACAAAAACACGAAAATCATCAGTTTTCTCACGATGATGAGGACGAATTGGAGTTGTAGAAATTAAAGAGAAAATACAATTTGTAATTCTTATGTTTGTTTCAAAATATGTGCTTTGGCACATACTTTGAAACAAGTTTTTGTGTCTGAACAACAAATTGCAAAAAATGCATTGACAGTATAAAAAAATTAAGTTATAATAACGCCATAGTAATTCTTTTACAAAGAAAAGCGACAGACAAAGGCGTCTCGAACGGGACGCCTTTGTCTGTCGCTTTATTTTATATCAAAAGGAAGTGTTATATATGGCAGCAATCAATAATACAGAAATTATGCTAAAAGACATAGGAATGGTCTATCGCACAAACGATGGCAGAGATGTAACTGCTTTAACGGGTGTTACACTTGATATAGAAAAAGGCGAATTTGTTTCGCTGGTAGGTCCGTCCGGCTGCGGCAAGACGACACTTCTCCGAATTATTGCCGACTTACTTACTCCGTCATCGGGAGATATTAAAATATCTGGTGAAAGTCCTCACGATGCGAGATTGAAGAGAAGATACGGAATTGTATTCCAAGGCGCTGTGCTTTATGAATGGCGGACTGTAAAGAAAAATATTATGCTTCCGCTTGAAATAATGCACGTTCCGCTCAAAGAACAAAGTGAACGGGCGGATAAAATGCTTGAACTTGTCGGACTTACCGAGTTTGCAAACCATTATCCGCATCAGCTTTCGGGCGGTATGCAGCAGAGAGTCGGAATTGCAAGAGCGCTTGCAATTCAGCCGGAAATTCTTCTCATGGACGAACCGTTCTCTGCACTTGATGAGTTTACAAGAGAGAAATTACATATTGACCTTTTAAAGATTTGGAGAAAGACAAACAAAACAATTGTATTTGTAACTCATAATATTCAGGAGTCGGTTTTCCTATCCGATAAGGTGTGTGTTCTCTCGCCGCACCCGGGCAGACTTTCGGCGGTGGTTGATATAAACTTGCCGCGACCGAGAACGATGGAAATGAAAAGCACACCGGAATTTACCGAACTTGTTGCAAAAGTCAGAAACAGTTTTGAAGGCGTATAATTTGTTTGGAGGTGATACTGATGAAAGCTATAAAAAAGCTTGCTGATAAGAAATATTTCATGACAATTGTATGGATTATTCTTATTATTGCGGTTTGGGAAATATTCGCATTCGTTGTTGCGGCAACAAAGAGAACCCCCGAAAATATTTTGCCGCACCTTTCGGGAATCATTGAATCGGTCATCAACAAAAGAACAATCAATGGCGGACAAACAGCAATTCAAATGGTAATGACCAATGCGGCGGCAACACTGTCCCGTGCCGGTATCGGATACATTATCGGAATTGTATGCGGCTTTATACTTGCACTTTTGATGAGACTGTGGAAACCAATTGAAAAAATTGCTTTTCCGTATCTTATGCTGATTCAGATGATACCGATTTTGGGAATGGCACCGATTATAAATGCACTCACCGGCGATATAACGATGAGCCGTGTTGTAATAGCGGCAATACTAACGTTTTACCCGGTTGCAACAAATACTCTTGCCGGATTCAAATCAGTGAGCCGTGAAAAGCATGAGCTTATGTATTCATATGCGGCGAACAAATTTCAGATATATATTAAAACAATGATACCGGCGTGTGTTCCGTACTTTTTTACGGGCTTAAAAATTTCGGCACCTATGGCAATCACGGCATCAATTCTTGTTGACACGCTTCAGGGCGGAGTCGGACTGGGGTGTCTGCTATCGCAAGCACTGAAGGGTGCAATGACAAGGTATGTTTTCTGGCAGATTGTATTTTTCAGCGCTATAATCGGAATACTCAGCTTTTCGGTAATGGGTCTTTTGGAATATATCCTATGCCCTTACAAAAGGAAAGCTAAATCGGGAAAGGAGTGATTTGCATGATAAAAAAACGGATTGACTCTGTCACATCAATTCTTTATCCGTTAATATTCGGTATTTTAATTGTCGGAATGTGGCAGAACGGCTTTTTGCACAAGCTTTTAAAAACAGATGAATACATATTGCCATATCCGACACGCATATTCAGCATTGTTGCAGACAACACGGATAAGATAATGCCTAATGTTGGTGCTTCGATGTTCGTTATAATAATTGGTTTGTTGTTAGGCTCACTGCTTGGATATGCGGCCGCAATCGGAGCAACGATTTCACCTAGATTCGGCAAAGGCGGACTAACGGTTATATCGGCATTTAATGCAATTCCGATAGTCGCTATGGCACCGGTTATTATGAACTGGACAAAGGACGTAAGCTCCGACGCGTCGGTTCGAAGTACGGTTGCAAAGATAATTGTTGTAACGCTTATGTGTATGGCGTCAATGAGTATAAACGCATACCGCGGCCTTACCGAACTGAAACCGTTTTCGCTTGATTTAATGAAATCATATGCGGCAGATAAGAGGACTGTATTTTTAAAGCTAAGATTACCGAACAGTATTCCGTATATATTCACGGCGTTAAAGGTAAGCGTTCCGTCAAGCGTTATCACGGCGCTTGTAAGCGAATACTTCGCGGAATACCGAGCCGGAGTCGGCAGGCAAATCCGTGAAAATATTCTTATCGCACAGTATTCGACGGCATGGGCATATATTGCTGTTGCGTGTATTATAGGAATTGTACTGTTTGTACTTCTCCTGGCAATAGAGGGTATATATTTAAAGAAAAGAAATACATAAAGGCTTTTCTTTAATGTATATAAATATTAAACACAAAGAAAGAAGGAATTAAAATGAAAGCAAAAAAATTACTGGGAATGTTAACAATAACAGCATTGATTATTTCAATGTTTGCCGGCTGCGGAAGTAAGGAAACATCATCGGATGCAGACACATCAAAGACGGAAATGACAGATGAAGAACGTATTATATCCGCTGCCGATGAAGGAAAGGTCGGAAACTGGGGACTCGGAAACGAGTATGAAATTCAGGCGCTTTTGACAAAGTACGGAAAGAGTACCGACTATTTGGTTCAGTCCTTTGATATGGACGGATTTGACGACGGTTCGATTACTCTTGCGTCGGCAATGACATATAATGAACTCGGATTGGTTGTCAATGATTATGAGGGCGGATACGGCTACGGCGATACTGTAGGAACGATTGATATGAACGACCAGGGAGTTGCAATGCTTGAAGATAACATATTCTGTACAAAGGAATTTGCAAAAAATAATCCGAACACGGTAAAAGCATTTTTGGCAGCATCGTTAAAAGGCTGGGAATATGCCTGCGAAAACCCCGATGAAGCTGCGCAGATTGTTTTTGAAGCAGGCTCATCCGTATCGACAGACCATCAGAAGTATATGGCAAAAGAGGTTGCAAAGCTGATTAAAACCGATACGAAAGGAAATAGTGTTTCGAACTACGGCAAAATGGATGAGGAAGCAATGCAGCAAACTCTTGATTTAGCTAAAAAGTATATTAAACTGGACGATTCGGCAGCTGCAGACAAACTTAACTCTCTTACATTGGAGGATATTCGAGATACATCATATCTTGAAGCAGCAAAGAATAATGATTTCGGAACGCCCGAAAAGAAAGATGTTTCGATTCAGCTCAAATGGCTGCCACAGGCACAGTTTATGGGATATTTTGTTGCAAAGGCAAAGGGATACTATGATGAAGTCGGCTTGAATGTCAATATCGTTTCCGGCGGCGGTGATATTGGTGAAACAACGGCTGTAAATAACGGTACGGTAGATTTCGGCGTAACTTGGGTATCAAACTTGATTTCGGCAAACTCCGGCGGTATGAATTTATTGGAAATTGCACAGATTTATCAGAGGTCGGGACTTGTGCTCGTTTACAAAAAGTAAGGAGGATGCTTTATGGATTTACTTATAAAAAACGGAACAATTGTAAACGGTTCGGAAAGTTTCAAGGCTGATATAGCCGTTGAAAACGGAAAGATAACACAGATAGGCACAGATATTGCACCGACCGATAACACAAAAGTGGTTGATGCGTCCGGGAATCTTGTACTTCCCGGAGCAATCGACGCACACACGCATCTTGCAATGCCGTTCGGCGGTACGATTTCCTCAGACGATTATTTTGCGGGAACAAGAGCTGCGGCTTGCGGCGGAACTACAACGGTATTTGACTTTGTTTTGCAGGATTTCGGAGAAACAATGGTTGATGCGGTAAAACGGCGTGATGCAATGTGCGCACCTGTTGCGGCGGTAGATTATTCTTATCATGTTGCGGTAAAGGATGTGAGCGGCGATTTGCTTGATTCGATTGAGGACGCAGTTAAATTCGGTGTTCCGTCATTCAAGGTGTTCATGGTATATGATTTCGGCGTTACCGACGGCGTGTTCTATAAGGTACTCAAAAAGGCGAAAGAGTGCGGCGCACTTATAGGTGTTCACGCAGAAAACAATGAAATGGTAAACACGCTCACCGCACAGTACCTGAGCGAAGGAAAGACAAGCGCATGGTATCACTATATGTCGCGTCCCGAATTTGTCGAGGCGGAAGCAGACATAAGAGCAATACAGTGGGCAAAGGCGCTCGACGCTCCGCTTTATATCGTTCATCTTGCAAACAAGGAGGGCGTAAAGGCAGTTACACAGGCAAAGGACGAGGGATATAAAATCTACGCAGAAACCTGTCCGCAGTATCTTGAGTTTACCTGTGATGTATATAAGCGAGAGGACGGAAGAAACTTTGTCTGCTCACCGCCGATGAAGGGCGAAGAAAGCAGACTGGCTCTCTGGGAAGCAATTAAGAGGGGCGATATAGATACAATAGCAACCGACCATTGCCCGTTCCAATCATACGAAAAGGATTGGGGCAAGGACGATTTTACAAAAATTCCAAACGGCTGTGCCGGTATTGAAAATATGTATCCGTATATGCTTTCCGCTGCAAACGAGGGCAAAATCACATATGAAAAGGCAGTTGAAATATGCTCCGAAAATCCTGCTAAAATCTTCGGCTGCCGTGACAAAGGCCGCATATCAATCGGAAAAGATGCCGATATTGTCATTTACAACCCGAAAACGGAGTTTACCATTACAAATGATAAAATGCATTCCGACTGCGACCATACAATCTGGGAGGGCGTAAAGCTCAAAGGTTATCCCGAGCAGACCTACTCCAGAGGCAAACTTGTATATGACAAAGGCGAATTTGTAGGAGAATCAGGCTGGGGTAAATTTGTAAAATGTAAATTATAAAGGTATAAAATACAGCAATCAGAAAAGAGTTGATTATAATGAATATTCGAGATGAAAGTGCAAGATGTCTTTTGTGTGCGAACGCTAAATGCACAAACGCCTGCCCAAAGAATTTTGACCCGGCAAGGATGATAAGGGCAGTAAGATTTGACAATGCCCGGTGTGCCGCAAAATATATAGATACCGATGTTTGCGCCGAATGTGACGGCAAATGCGAAAGTGCTTGCATACACCCCGATTTTGCGTTACGAATCCGCAATATGGCATCGGCTCTTCCAGATTGCGAATATACGGATGAAGTAAACCTTGAAATAGATTTTATTGGAGTAAAGTGCGAAAACCCGTTTTTCTTGTCATCATCAATTGTTGCCGGAAATTACGAAATGTGTGCAAACGCATTTCGCACGGGCTGGGCAGGAGCGGTTTTTAAAACAATCGGATTTATAAAGCCCGAAGAAACCTCGCCGAGATTTGATGCGATAAGAAAGGAAGGAACGCCGTTTATCGGTTTTAAAAACCTTGAACAGATTTCAGACCATAGCTTGGAGGAGAATCTTTCAGACCTGCGGCGGCTTAAAAAAGATTTTCCAAGCAAAATAATCGTTGCATCAATTATGGGTGAAACGGACGAGGAATGGACTTCTCTTGCAAAGCTGGTGACAGATGCCGGAGCGGATATTATTGAATGTAATTTCAGCTGTCCGCAAATGGTCGGCGAGGGACTCGGCTCGGATGTAGGACAAAATCCTGATTTGGTTATGCACTATACCGAGTGTGTAAAAAAAGGCACATCGCTTCCGGTACTTGCAAAAATGACCCCGAACATCGGAAATATGGAAATCCCGGCAATAGCCGCCGTCAAAGGCGGTGCGGACGGCATTGCGGCAATAAACACAATAAAGTGCATCACGGGCTTTGACCTTGAAAATATGCAGCCGTATAATGCGGTAAGCGAAAAAACATCGGTTTCGGGATATTCGGGAAAAGCAGTAAAACCGATAGCACTGCGGTTCATAAATGATATGGCAAAATGCAGAGAACTTGAAAATGTGCCTTTAAGCGGTATAGGCGGAATCGAGACATGGCACGATGCGGCAGAATTTATTGCGTTAGGCTGTGCAAACGTTCAGATTACAACCGCTGTTATGCAATACGGTTACCGAATTATTGATGACTTGATTTCGGGGCTCAAGTCGTATATGAAAAGAAAAGGCATAACGCAATTGCGGGATTTGGTCGGTATCGAACTAAAAACAGTAACAGAGCCCGACAAGCTTGACAGAGCTACCGTTACATATCCCGTATTTGACAAAAAGATGTGCATAGGCTGCGGAAGATGTTATCTTTCCTGCCGTGATGGTGGTCATCAAGCAATAGATATATCAGATGACGGAAAACCGATTTTCAAAGCGAGCAAATGTGTTGGTTGTCATCTGTGTTCGTTGGTTTGTCTGGTGGGTGCAATCGGAAAGTCAAAAAGAGTTCAAAAGAAAAGGTGATACCGGAAAGGGGGATTTATTATGTCAATTATACTTAAACAGCTGTGCAGCGATACCGAAACGAAGTATAATTTAAAGCTAATTGCCGGTAAAAACGGTATGACAAATACCGTGCGCTGGGTGCATATGGTTGAGGACAGACAGGTTCCGGACTTTCTGCACGGCGGCGAGCTTGTTTTTACAACAGGTATCGGACATATTGGAAAGGATCCGCTGCTTGCATTTGTAAAGCGCTTGATAGATCACGGTGCATCCGGCGTTGTGGTGAACATCGGTCCTTACCTTGCAAGCGTTCCGCAGGAGGTAATTGACTACTGCAACAAAGAAAATTTCCCTCTGTTTACATTGCCGTGGAGCGTTTATATCATTGATATAACATACGATTTTTGTCGGCGAATCATAGAAAATGAAAAAATAGAAACTACTGCGGCAGAGGCATTTAAAAACATAATACTTTCTCCCGAACAGGGGAAAAAATATTATTCATTTTTGGAACAGCACGGGTTTGGAAAAGTTGTCGGATACAGAGTATTTACGCTGAATTTATTCAAAGACGGAAAAAATATAACCGAGGATTTTGAACGAAGTAACCATATTAAGTTATGGAGCATCCTTGCAAAATCAAAGGATTATCCGTCGGCAATGTTTGTCCTTGAAAATACAGTGGTAGTTGTCAGACAGGATGTAAACCGTAAATTTATTAAAAATATTACGGACACTCTTGACGCAGTTTCCGAGCAGAAAAATATTGCTTATAATATGGGTATATCAACAGAGCGAAAGGGATATAAGTCGGTTGCAAAGCTGCTTTCGGAGGCAGAGGCAGCAAGAAAAACCGCCGCTTCTGAAAATAAAAGCTTTGAATTTTATTCGGAAATAGGGGTCAATAAAATTCTTTTCGGTGTTAAAGACAAAACCGTCTTGAAAGAATTTGCGGAAAAGCAGCTTGATGAGATTATTGCCTACGACAACGAATATAAGACGGATTATGCAACGATTTTGTATGAGTATCTTATATGTGACGGTTCCGTTATTGCTGTTGCCGATAATTACGGTATTCACCGAAATACTGTAAATACCAAAATCAAAAACATTAAGTCAATTTTCAATATTGAGCTGACAGGCGAAAAGAAAACAGAACTGTTGTTAGCTTTTAAAATAGAAAAATTATTAAATGAAAACGGAGGAATTTAATATGAGCGAGAAAGCATTGGAAATCAAGAAAAATCATACCACCTATAATTTGCAGTCGTGGTCAAAACAAAAGGGATTAAATCCCATACCGATTGAAAAGGCAGAGGGGATTTATATGTGGGACTTTGACGGAAACCGTTATACCGATATGTCATCACAGCTTGTAAACCTTAATGTAGGTCACGGAAACAGACAGATAATCGACGCAATAAAGGATCAGGCAGAAAAATACTGTTATCTCTCACCGGCATACGGTTCGGAACCGAGAGGCGAGCTGGCAAAAATGATTATTGAAAGAATGCCTGATAATATGGGTAAGGTTTTCTTTACAAACGGCGGTGCCGACGCGAACGAAAACGCTGTTAAAATTGCCCGTATGTATACAGGCAGACAGAAAATATTCTCACGTTACAGAAGCTATCACGGCTCTACATACGGCGCAGGAAATCTTACGGGCGAACCGAGAAGATACCCCTTAGAGCCGGGTGCACCGGGATTTGTAAAGTTTTTTGACCCGTATGTATACCGCGAAAAAATTGAGTTTGAATCGGAGGAAGCGGCAGCGGATTATTATGTTGCAAAGCTTCGCGAGCAGGTAATCTATGAGGGTGCCGATAATGTTGCGGCAATCGTTATGGAAACAATTACAGGTTCAAACGGCGTTATTATTCCGCCGAAAGGCTATTTAAACGGCGTCAGAAAAATCTGTGACGAGTTTGGAATTATGATGATTTGCGATGAGGTTATGGCAGGCTTCGGAAGAACGGGTAAAATGTTTGCATTTGAAAATTTCGGCGTAAAGCCTGATATTGTATCGTTTGCAAAAGGTGTAACCTGCGGTTATGTTCAGCTCGGCGGTGTGGCTGTAAGCAAAGAAATCGCCGAATACTTTGATGACCATCTTCTTTCCTGCGGTCTTACCTACAGCGGACATCCGCTTGCGTGTGCAGCCGGTGTTGCCTGCCTGAAATTCTATGATGATGCCAAAATTCTTGATAATGTAAACGCATCCGGCAAGGTTTTGGGAGAAGAACTCGAGGCATTAAAAGCTAAATATGACATTGTCGGAGATGTAAGATACATTGGTTTATTCTCGGCAATTGAGCTTGTAAAAGACAGAAAAACCAAAGCGCCGCTTGTAGAATATGGAAAAGACCCTGTGGGAATTATGAAATCTATCATAGGTAAGCTTAAGGAAAAAGGCTTTATGACATATTCGCACGAAAATATGATTCTTATTTGCCCTCCGCTTATCATAACGCCCGAGCAGGTTAAAGAGGAAATGAAGAAGGTTGACGAGGTAATTGCGGAAATTAACGGAATATATTAAAAGCCGCATATGAGGAGGTGTAATAATGCCTGAGCGTTATAAAAATGTAAAGTTCGGTTCGCTCGACGAGTATATTACTCCGGATAAATTTCGGACAATTGGTGATGATATGCGCCACATTCCCCCTGGAATTACAGAATTTGCCGTTGAAATACATATGAAATATGAATTGAAAAGCAAATTGAGTTTTAAAACACCGTGGGACGGAATTATATACGGCTGTGCAAGGGACAAAAGAACTTTAAAAGAGAAATTGGGATTGAAATCGGATATAAAAACAGCGTACCTGATTGACTGGGACGATAAATATCTGTTTTTGGTTGAAACAGAAAATCTGGGTGAATGTCCTGTGGCATATGTTCCGAGTAAAGATATTATAAATCTCTTGGAAAATTGTATGAGAGTACCGGAACAGAGATAAAAAACGAAAGGAATGATAATGATGTATGTATGCAGCAGCAAAAGAATGGAAGATAAAATAAAAACCTTCAGCAAATTCGGCGATGCAGGGCATGGAGGTATCACAAGATACTCCCTGTCGCCAGAGGCTATTATGGCGAGAAATGAATTTTTGAAAAGAATGAAAGCAATCGGCGCAGAAATTGAAATTGATGATGTGGCGAATATCTATGCAACACTTCCGGGCAGTGATCCCGACGCAAAAAGAATCGTAATGGCGTCCCATGTTGATTCAGTTAAAAACGGCGGTAACTATGACGGAATTTTGGGCGTAATGTCCGCAATGGAAGTTTTGGAAACGGTTGCCGAAAAGAAAATTCCGCATAAACACCCCCTGACGGCAATGATATGGACAAACGAAGAAGGTTCGCTCTATCCGCCCGCTATGATGATTTCGGGAGTTGTGTGCTATGACTATCTTCCCGAGGATATTCGCCAAAAGTTCAAATATGAGGATATGATGGCTTCAAAAAGTATTCTCGACCCAACAAAAACCTTTGGCGAGGCTTTGGAAAAGTCGGGCTTTAAGGGCGATAAAAAATACAGACTTTCTCCCGACAGATATAAGTATATGTTTGAAACGCATATCGAACAGGGACCGATTTTGGAGGATAACGGCAATGACATCGGTGTTGTTGACTGTGTTTTGGGAATGTTTAACTACAGGCTCAAATTTTACGGACAGACAACCCATGCCGGTACATTTCCGATGCCGAAACGCCGTGACGCATTTTATGCCGCAGCTTTGGCTCTTGATTATCTGCATACGGAAATTGACAAGCTTGGCGTAAAAGATTTGGTTTATACAACAGGTGAGGTTGTGTGTCATCCGTGCGTACATACCTGTGTTCCCGATTACTTTGACTTTTCGTTTGACTCCAGACATGAAAAACCGGAAGTGCTTGAAAAGGTACTTGCAATTGTAAAGAGCTGTGCCGACAAAGAATGGGCAGGCTGTACGTGCGAGGTTGAAAAGGCTTGGAACCGCGATACAGTATATTGGGATAAAAGGCTTGTCGGATATGTTAAAGAAGCGTGCGAGGAAGCCGGAATTAAACATCAGTACATTCATTCGGGAGCGGGACATGACGCACAGTTTGCATCATATATGCTGCCGACAACAATGATTTTCGTTCAGTCAAAGGACGGTCTTTCCCACTGCGAACCTGAATTTTCGAGCGTGGAGCATTGCACCGAAGGCGCAACGGTTATGCTGAATGCAGTATTAAAGGCAGACAGCGAATAAAGGAGCGAATAATATGAGCAAGGAATTTCTGACTCCGAAAAAAATAATAACGGGAATCGGTGCAATCGAAGATTCAATAAAATACCTTGTTGCAATGGGCAAAAAACCGCTCATTGTAACGGGGCGGATCGTATCGGAGCTTGACGCTTTCAAAATGCTTTTATCAAAGATTTCCGAAAACGGACTTGAATGTGTTGTATTTAAGGATATTACGGGAGAACCTACAGATGTTATGATTGAAGAGGGTTTAAAGGTATACCGTGAAAACAACTGTGACTTTCTTATCGGAATGGGCGGCGGCAGTCCTTTGGACGCAATAAAAGCAATTGCCGTACTGAATGTATGCGGCGGAAAACTCAGCGATTATATGGGAAAAGAAATCAGCGGCGAATTTCCGCCTATGGCGGCAATCCCGACAACAGCCGGAACAGGTTCTGAGGCAACAAAATTTACCGTCATAACAGATGCCGAAACAGATGTAAAAATGCTTTTAAAAGGCGCGGCGCTATTGCCCGATTTGGCAATCGTTGATTATACAAACACATTGAGCTCGCCTAAAAGTATAACGGCGTCAACAGGGCTTGACGCTCTCACTCACGCTGTTGAAGCATACACATCCAAGCAGGCTCAGCCGTTGACTGACGCTTTGGCATTATCTGCGGTAAAACGTATTTTTAAATATCTTCCGATTGCATACAATGACGGAGAGAATGAAACAGCAAGATATGAGATGTCAATCGCCGCACTTGAAGCGGGAATTTGCATAAATAATTCATCTGTTACAATTGTGCATGGTATGAGCCGTCCGATTGGTGCATTGTTCCATGTTCCGCACGGCTTGTCAAACGCAATGCTTTTGTGCAAGTGTATGGATTTCGCAAAAGACGGTGCGACGGAAAGGTTTGCGGAACTTTCAAGAGCCGTCGGAACGGCAGCGGCAGCAGACAGCGATGAAACGGCGGCAGATAAGTTTATTGACGGACTTTTTGAAATATGCAAAAAGTGTGAAGTTCCGACAATAGCGGAATATGGGATTGACACTCAAAAATTCACCTCCGCAATTCCCAAAATGACATCTGACGCACTCGCAAGCGGAAGTCCTGCGAATACTCGTAAAAATGTCAGTGAAGATAACATTTCTGCAATATATAAAGCGTTGATTTAGTGTTTTATCAAAAGGCTTCGGGTTTTAAACTTAAAGTCTTTTTTTGCTTGTGATTCCTGATATTCACAATGAAAAGTTATATATTTTTATAATGTGGTAAAATATATAATTGAAAGGTGCGTGAATACAGTGAATGAGAAAATAATTACAAATGAACTTATTAATAACTTCAAAATTTATCTTTATGAGGAAGAACGAAGCGATAATACAATAGAAAAATATATGCGTGATATTCAATTCTTCTGTAAATGGTTACAAGGCAGGAGTATTGATAAATCGGTTGTTATCGAATACAAGAAAGAGATATGTAGAAGCTATGCGACAAAAAGCGTCAATTCAATGTTATCTTCCATAAATGCGTTTTTCACATTTATGGGGTGGTACGATTTGAAAGTGAAAACATTGAAGATTCAAAGGCGCATATTTGCAGATAATTCAAAGGAATTATCAAAAGCGGAATATGAAAGGCTGTTGCTTGCAGCAAAGGACAAGAAGAATGAGCGATTATATTATTTAATGCAGACAATAGCAAGTACAGGCTTGAGGGTATCTGAAATAAAATATATAACTTGTGAAGCTGTTAGGCAAGGGCAGGCGGTTATAAACTGCAAAGGAAAGATAAGACAAATATTTTTACCGAAAAAGTTATGCAAAATGTTAAAAGGATATATTAAATCTCGAAATATAAAAAGTGGCTCGGTGTTTATTACGAGGAGTGGAAAACCTCTTGACCGCTGTGCAATATGGAAAATGCTAAAAGATTTATGCGAATCCGCCGGAGTCAGCAAAGAAAAGGTGTTTCCTCATAATTTCAGGCACTTGTTTGCACGGACATTCTATTCTTTGCAGAAAGACATTGTGAGACTCGCCGATATACTGGGGCATTCATCTGTCGAGACGACACGGATTTATACGATGGAAAGCGGAACGGAGCATATAAAGCAGCTGCAAAAGCTCGGTTTGCTGCGGTGTTGAAAATTCTTTGAAAAAATCTTACCGCCCCCATCGGCAAACACCATATGAAAACGGCAGCAGTCACAAACAGCAGATTCAAAATCCCGAACTTCCGCGACTACGGCGCAATGATAAAAAAATAACCACATAATCTGTATTATGTAGCAGAAAAAATACATATTCGATAGCTATAAAAAAATAATAACACTAAAAATCCGCCGTGTCAATACATTATTACAATTTTTCGGTAAAAAAGGTACAGAAATCAAAGCCGCGCAAGATTTTTTTGCCGACCGTAAAAGCTTTTCACCACATAATACAGATTATGTGGTTTTTTTCACTACATAATACAGATTATGTGGTGATGACACTGTTCGATATGAAAAAACAGGCTTGGTGCGCCTTGATACAGCGTGCTTTGCCATACTCGGACAAATCAAAAGGAGGGAGCAGAACAATTTTCGGCAGTGAAACGGTATCAAAAAATCAGAAAGAAGAGGTATTTTAAATGAAAGCAAAAAAACTCTTATCAGGTGTTCTTGCGTTTATTATGCTTGCAGGGACTTGCAGCATTCCGGCTTTTGCCGATGACGAACCCGAGAACAGCACCACGTCAAATGTCTATGCGGCAACTCTGCATGACAACAGAAGCGAAAACGCAATTGCGGACGAGGATTTATGCTCTGACTACAGCGTCAGTGTGACAGAGCCTGTCGGGGAGGACACCGTCACAGAAGTTAAAATCTCAGCAAAAAATCTGAAACAGCACACAAACGGAAACGGCACAGAGGGTTACTGGGTAGGCTTTGCGCTCACAGCTCCCGAGGGTGCGGCAAAGATGAAATATGCCTTTTCCGCAGACGAAAACCTCACAATCGGCGAGGACGTTTGTGACCTTGAAGCAAACGTTCACGGCGAGGAAAGCGGAATTGCATTCTATGCCGACGCGGCGGCGGCTGCCCCCAAAACCTTTGCTCTTGTTCAGTGGTATGCTGAAGACGGTCACGAACTCACAAGTGTTTTGAAATATTCAATGGATCTGAGCGGTGTTTCTCTTGCAAAGGCGGACAACATTTTCACAGCTCCCCTTCAGGACAGTGATGCTCCCGACACCGTGCTTTATGACGCAGATTCATACTCCGTTGACTTCACAGCTCCCGAAAACGGTGTGACACGCGTTGCGGTTTCCGCAAAGAACCTCAAGCAGCACACAAATGGGAACGGCACGGAGGGTTACTGGGTCGGCTTCGCGCTCACAGCTCCCGAGGGCGCGGCAAAGATGAAATATGCATTTTCCGCTGACGAAAACCTCACAATCGGCGAGGACGTTTGCGACCTTGAAGCAAATGTTCACGGTGAGGAAAGCGGAATTGCGTTCTACGCCGACGCGGCAGCTGCTGCACCCAAAACCTTTGCTCTTGTTCAGTGGTATGCTGAAGACGGTCACGAACTCACAAGTGTTTTGAAATATTCAATGGATCTGAGCGGTGTTTCTCTTGCAAAGGCGGACAACATTTTCACAGCTCCCCTTCAGGACAGTGATGCTCCCGACACCGTGCTTTATGACGCAGATTCATACTCCGTTGACTTCACAGCTCCCGAAAACGGTGTGACACGCGTTGCGGTTTCCGCAAAGAACCTCAAGCAGCACACAAATGGGAACGGCACGGAGGGTTACTGGGTCGGCTTCGCGCTCACAGCTCCCGAGGGCGCGGCAAAGATGAAATATGCATTTTCCGCTGACGAAAACCTCACAATCGGCGAGGACGTTTGCGACCTTGAAGCAAATGTTCACGGTGAGGAAAGCGGAATTGCGTTCTACGCCGACGCATCTTTGGCTGACGCCAAGACATTTGCACTCGTTCAGTGGCTTGACGGAAACGGCGACGCACTCACAAGCGTTCTGAAATATTCAATGGATCTGAGCGGTGTTTCGCTTGACGGTCTCCCGTATATCGGTGCTGACAGCGTGAAGAAAGCAAATATCGTTGATCAGACAAACACAGCCGCAGCTCCCTTCACCTCAAACTCTGTCACGGCAGCGGTCGGCGAGGACAGCAGCGTGACGGTTGCGGTCAAAACAACGGGCTTGAAATCGCACACAAACGGAGAAGGCACAAAAGGCTATTGGACAGGCTTTGCAGTCACTGCTCCCGAGGGTGCTGCAAAGATGAAATATGCATTTTCCGCTGACGGCAAAGCGGCTTTAAGCGCACCGATTGATTTGGAGGAAAGCGTTTTTGAAGCTTCAAACGGTATTGCATTTTTTGTTAATATGAACGCGAGTGCGACAAGGACATATTACGCATCGGTTCAGTGGTTTGATGAAAACGGACTTGCAATGTCTAACATAACAAAATTCATTGTTGATATGTCAGGCGTTCGGAGATATTCAACAAGCGGCGGTCACGGCGGCGGTTCGTCAAGCTCCAAGAATAATGCGTCGGACAGCAAAAAGGACGAGGACGTGAAAAAGCCCGAGGACGAAAAGAAGGACGAACAGACACCTGCAAGCGACGGCTGGGCAAACCCGTTCGGCGATGTGAAGAAGGACAGCTGGTTCTATGAGGTTGTCAAAAAGGCATACACAAGCGGTCTGATGAAGGGCATGAGCGAGGACGGCTTTGCTCCCAATGCTGCTCTGACAAGAGGTATGTTTGTGACCGTACTCTACAGAATGGCAGGTGAGCCGGAGACTGCGGCACAGAACTTTTCAGATGTTGCCGCGGGGCAGTACTATGAAAAGGCAATTGCATGGGCAAGCGCAAACGGAATTGTGAACGGAATTTCCGACACGGAGTTTGCTCCCGAAAGCAATGTCACACGCGAGCAGATGGCAGCAATGATATACAGATATGCAAAATTCAAAAATGCCGACCTCACCGCACAGGGAAGCCTTGACTATTCAGACGCGGCTTCGGTTTCGGAATATGCAAAAGACGCGGTTTTGTGGGACCGCACGGCAGGCATTATGATGGGAAACGCCGACGGCAGCTTTGCCGCAAATGCAAACGCAACACGCGCTGAGGCGGCGGCTGTGTTTGTCCGCGCACTGGAAAAGTTAAAATAAAAAGCTGCCGCACAGGCTGCGGCGGACTGAAATTGCGGCACAGGGGCTGCGGCAGTTTATGCAGCAAGACGAAATAATAATACTGTGGCACAGGGGCTGCGGCGAAATGCCGCAGCCCCTGTCCGTTCACTCTTCCCCGTGTTTCACAACCTCCAGCTTTGACACCGAAACCTCAAACGCGGTTTTATTTTCCACCTCGGTCTCGCTGATTTTTTTCTGATATTCACGGCTCTGGATTCTGCCCTTTATGATGACGTTATCCCCGACCGAAAGCGTCTCGGCATATTTTGCGTTGCGTCCCCATGCAATGCACGGGATATAGTCCGACTTGTTATATGAGCGGTTGACCGCAATCAGAATATCCGCAATTTCTCTCCCGAACGGCGTTGTTCTGTAGACGGGGTGCTTGCATATGTAGCCGTTCAGATAAATGCTGTTGGCACTTTCGCCGTCCGTTTCCGCATTGAGAAGCTCTATATCCCTGACGAAAACCGTCAGAATCAGCCTGTTTCCCACATTTGTAAAATTATTGTAGGATCTGAACTGACCTTTTATCATGACCTTCATTCCGACCTCAATGCTGCGTGCCGCCAAAAACTTTTCCGATATTGTGACCCTGATTGTGTCGGTGGCTTCGCTGAGCCGCGGAACATCAAGCATAAACGTATAGAACAGCTCCTCATATACCTCATGAGAAAACTGCGGCTCGCTCACAACCGTTCCCGCAACGATTGCTTTGTTGTTTTCTGTGCAATTTTCGGTGTTCAATATAATTCACTCCTTAAAAATTCCGGCGCTTCATGGCGTGTATATTTCATTTATATTCACCGCCGCACAATTTAGAACCTGCCGCACCCGACAAAGGCACACGGAAGTTGAACCCGATATGCCCTGTAATTAAAAAATATTGTGTTCGGCTCCCGTGTGCCTATATTATCTTTCCCTCAGACAAAGAAAAATATTCCGCATTTATGCCTTTTCGGGCAATTCCGAAACACTTTCTTCCGCCCGATTCTCCGCGCATATTCTATTTTTTCCATGCCTTGAATATATCTGTAATATGCACAGACACGGTGCAAAAAAAGTCAGGAAGGAAAACGAACATGAAAATTTTTGTCATCAGCAAAAAAACAGGGATACTCTATATTCTGCTTGCAGTTTTGGTGCTGTCTCTGGTTTACATAGGAAAAAGCGACTCACTGCCCGTCTCGGGCACGCAGAGAGACCTGCCGATTTACTGTGTTCAGAAGCCCGAGACCGAAAAGGTCATCTCAATCAGCTTTGACGCCGCATGGGGAAATGAAGATACGGGCAAGCTGATTGAGATTCTGGAAAAATATAACGTGAAAACAACCTTTTTTGTTGTCGGCGGCTGGGTTGACAAATACCCCGAATCCGTGAAACAGCTCTCCGATGCAGGTCACGAAATCATGAACCACTCCGACACCCACCCCCACATGACGCAGATTTCCGAGGATAAAATGCGCGAGGAGGTTCAGAAATGCGATGATAAGATTCAAAGCATAACCGGCACAAAGCCGATTCTGTTCCGTGCCCCGTACGGCGACTATGACAACAAGGTTGTGCAGACAATGCGCGAGACGGGACACTACACCATTCAATGGGACGTTGATTCTCTCGACTGGAAAAATCTTTTGCCGAATGAGATATGCGAGCGCGTTATAAAACGCGTCAAACCCGGCTCAATCGTGCTGTTTCACAATGCCGCGCTCCACACGCCCGAGGCTCTGCCGACAATTCTTGAAACGCTTCAGAAAGACGGCTATAAAATCGTCCCGGTGTCCGAACTGATTATGAAGGAAAACTTCAAGGTTGATTCAACAGGTATGCAGATTCCGTCCGCGGAAAAAACCGAAACAGCACCTCCTGCCGCAGAAAATGCGAAGAACCCCGAAACAGCTCCTTCTGACGCGGAAAATGCGAAGAAAACAGTAGCAGCTCCCTCTGCCGCGGAAAATGGGAAGAAAACCGAAACAGCTCCCTCTGCCGCGAAAAATGCGAAGGAAACAGTAGCAGCTCCTTCTGACGCGGAAAATGCGAAGAAAACCGAAGCAGCTCCCTCTGACGTGGAAAATGCGAAGAAAACAGTAACAGCTCCTTCTGACGCGGAAAATGCGGAGAAAAAGCCAGGCGGTTCGGCAGGCAGCACCTCCGGTATCGGGAAAATCCCCGAGAAAGGCGGGTGGGAATGACCGTTGAACAAAAACAGGCAGCCGAAAAATCTCGGCTGCCCCGTCATGTTTATTTTATATTCTGCCGTCCTCTCCGGGGCGGCAGTCTCTTTTAGTCAAAAAACGCCGGCATATCGGGATTTTCAAAGAAATCAAAGCACATCATGATTTGCTCCCTTGTTGTCTTTTCAACGGCAAGCTCATCGGGAACCGATTCTCTGTCAAAAAAGCCTGTTTCCGTGGTTTCGATGTTTTCCTCAAACTTTCCGCCCTCCGATTTGCAAAGCATGAAAATTTTCAGCACTCCGTATGCATAGTTCACAACATTATGCCTGCGCCAGTCCTGAACGGCAATGACCCTCTCCGCACGCACAATCAGCCCCGTTTCCTCACGGACTTCCTTTTCCGCATTCGACGCGGCGGACTGATCCACATCGCACCAGCCGCCCGGCAGTGCCCATGTGCCGTTGTTCTCGTGAACAAGCAGAATTTTTCCGCCGGCAAAAACCGCGGCGCGCGTATCAACCTTGGGCGTCTGATAACCCGTCTCGCCGCAGAACAAATCATAGACCTTGCTGACGGGAATATCCGTTTTCGCCGACATCATTTCGGCTGCAATCTGCCTCAGCTCGGCATACCGCTCCATGTCATATTTATCCTTTCCGTATTGCAGACCTGCCTGTGCAATGCTCTGTATGCGCACAGCAAACTCAATCCATTTGTCATTCATTTTTTCTGTCTCCGTTCTCATTGCACTTCACCCGAACGCTTTTGCGCGGAATATTTCTCAACCCCCGCTTTCAGACGCTGCAAGCCGTCAGTCAGAGTTGTTTTCGGACACGCAATGTTCAGCCGCAGAAAGTGTTCTCCTCCGCTGCCGTACTGCCGTCCGTCCGAGAGAAAAAGTCCCGTCTCGCGCCTGATAAATTCCGCCAGATCGTCCGCGTCCTCTTCAACCCTGCCGCAGTCAAGCCAGAGCAGATATGTCGCCTCCGATTCCGTGAGCCTGAGCTGCGGCAGCTCTCTTTGCAGAAACTCCGCAACAATGCTGCGGTTTCCGTCAAGATATTCCCTCAGCTCATCAAGCCAGACCTCACCGTGTTCATATGCCGCCTCTGCCGCCCGAACGGCAAAGCAATTCGGCTCTGCAACCTCATCTGTGTTAAGTCCGCGCCGCACCTTGTTTCTCAGAATCTCATCAGGCACAAAAACCGCCGCTGTCTGAAGCCCTGCAATGTTGAACGATTTCGTCGGAGCAACGCAGGTTATGCTGTTTCTTCTGCAAGTCTCCGACACCGACGCAAACGGAATATATTCCTTTCCGCACCGCGTCAGGTCGCAGTGGATTTCATCGCTCACAACAATGACGCCATATCGGCGGCATAGCTCCCCGATTTTTTGGAGAACCTCTCTTTCCCATATTTTCCCGACAGGGTTGTGCGGATTGCATAGAATCATCATCGCGGTCTGAGGGTCGGCAAGCTTGCGCTCCAGAACCTCAAAATTGATTGAATATCCCTCTCCGTCGTAGTCAAGCCTGCATTCTGTCACATTCCGCCCGTTGTTCACAACCGAGTTGAAAAAAATGTTATATACGGGCGTGAGCAGAAGCACATTTTCGGCAGGCGTTGTGAGCTTTCTGACAATGCTTGAAATTGCGGGAACAACCCCCGTACAGAATATGAGCCATTCCTTTTCAAGCTCAAAGCCGTACCGTCTCTTCCACCAGTTTGCATATGCCGAATACCATTCATCAGGCACGTCGCTGTAGCCGAATATTCCATGAGCCGCACGCTGTGCAATTGCCTCCGTGATTTCGGGTGCTGTCCGAAAATCCATGTCCGCAACCCACATCGGAAGCTCGCCCTCGGCAACATTCCATTTGAGCGAATCAGTGTTTTTTCTGTCAACCGTTTCATCAAAGCTATATCTCATTTCAGCATTCTCCGTTCGCATTATTTTCGGGCAGAACATGACTGTCTGCGCCGTCCTTCACAATGATTTTCGTTTTTTCAGCGTCAACCCTGCCTCGTTCAAGGATCAGCTCACCTATGCGCTCCGCGCGGATTGTGCCGCCCGCGGGATTGAACACACTGTCAATTCCCGAACATATGTCGGCGTCAACCGTGGAATATTCAAACGCAAGCGTTGTGTTAATCAGCTTGCAGTTTTTCATTATCAGATTGTCAATATAGCACATTCCCTGAAGGCTTTCGACCGTGCAGTTCACAAGCGTGAGGTTTTTTGCGTTCCAGCCGAGATATTCTCCCGATATGAACGAGTCATAAACCGTGACGTTTTCACTGTTCCAGAACGCGTCCTTTGAAAGCATTTTTGCGTTTCGAATTGTGACGTTTTTCGCCCCGTCAAAGGAATAGTTTCCGACAAGCCGAAAATTCTCAATCTCCATGTCCGCGCTGTTCATCGCAAAATAGTCGCCGTTTGCCGAGACTCCGTTCATTGAAACTCCGCGGCAATCCCAAAGAGTTTCGGCTGCATTCGGGAGAGTGACGTTTTTCAGTGTGATATTTCCTGCGCGCCTGAAGGTTTTCGGTGCCTCAATCATCGTGTCCTCAACGGTAATATTGTCGGTATACCAAACCCCGGCACGCGCCGAGTCGAACAGCGTGCAGTCCTTCATATAAATGTCACGGCTGTACCAAAGCGGATATTTCCACTTGAACATGCTGCCGAAAAGCTTAATGTTTTTGCTTTCCTTCAGCGGAGATTCGCCGTCCGCAAAAACAGTGTCATATATTTCAAGGTTCTCGCCCATAAACAAGGCGCGTTCCCCTGTTAAAAATTCCTGTGTTATCTTCTCCATTGCAAAATCCTCCAAAATTTCATCAGATTTATATTGAAAGTCCTGAAAATTCACAGCAAGCATTCGCATATTTATTTTACTCCAAAAACTCCGTAATGTCAAACATTTTAACGGCACAAAAAAAGGCTGTGTTTCCTCACAGCCCCTTTGTTCGGTTTTGCGTTTCGGTGCACTCAGACGGTTCTGCGCATTCGCCGCATTCGCCGCACTCGCCGCACTCAGGCGGTTCTGCACATTCGCCGCGCTCCGCCGGCAAAAAACAGATTTCCTATGCCTCTTTCCGTGTTTCCCACGAAAGCCTGCAAAGCTCATTCCATACATCAAGATGAGCCTCACAGCGCAGATAATGTGCAAACATCTCATTTTCATCAAAGCCTGCATCATCGGCATATGCCTTCCGAATGACGGAAAAATATTTCTCCGCATTCTCCCCGCAAAAACTGCGCCAGCCTTCAAGCCACCTGTCCGAGCTTAAGTCGGCGCACCGTTTTTCAAACTCCTCCATGATTTCCGTGCGCCGTCTGCCCTTTGCAAGCTCAATTCCGAAATCACCGCGGACCACAACAGGCACAAAGCTCATATGCAGCTCATCATCAATTTCAAGCTGCACAATCAGACCGCTTTGCCAATGCGGGTGTTCGTCATAAAGACCCCTGAAATGGAAGTTTCCCTGACCGTACAGAATTTTTCCGCCCATAAATTCCTCAAAACAGCCTATGCAGTGGCTGTGCTGACACAGCACAGCGTCCGCGCCGCACTTCACCATGGAACGGCACGCCCTTCTCAGCCGCGGCGAAGGATAGACGCTCTGCTCCTTTCCGCCGTGATACAGCACAATCACAAAATCATTCTCCGCCTTTGCCGCACGTATGTCCTCCATGGTGTCAAACACGTCAAACGCACGTGTTCCCATGCGCCCCTCAAGCGCATAGCAATATTCATGCTCGCATACATTGATGACCGCAATTTTTTTGCTGCCGAGACTGATGATGAGATTGCGCCGCGCAGCATTCTCATTTTCTCCAATGCCCGTGAAGCGCAGTCCCGCACCGCTCACTGCATTAATTGTGTCGGTCAGACCCTGCACACCGTAATCATAAACATGATTATTCGCAAGAGCGCAGTCTGTCACGCCTATTTTCTTCAGCAGCTCCGCACACCTCGGCGAAGCTTTCAGATTCGGTCCGATTTTCTTGATTTTCCGCTCCGAATCGGTCAGAGCGCACTCCAGATTCACAATAACACAGTCCGAATTTTCAAACTCCGCGGTCACATCGCCGAAAAGCTCCACGACGTCTCCCCTCTCAAATAAATCACTGACATACATCGGGCATAAATCGCCGCAAATCGAAATCTTCATCACATCATCACTCCGTTTTACTGTTTTTTTCTCAAAAGCCTTGCATTTTCGCCCTCAATGACTTCAACGCCCTCGGGAACGCTGTATTCAAGCGTCGGCTCTCCGCCCTCGGTTTTTATGCTCACCGATATTTCCCCCCTGACCGAGCGGTATTTCACCGTGAAATCTCCAAGCCCGTGCGGTATTATCGGGTCAATGAACACCTTTTTCAGCCCCGGCTCCGACTTCCGTATTCTGATTCCGCCGAGATATTCAAAAAACCAGCCCGTCACCGACCCCAGCGAAAAATGCGACATGCTTATTGATTTGTCGCTGTCATTTTCACCGCGCCAGCTCTCGGTTATTGCGGTTGCCCCCGAATCAAGCATATTGAGCCATGACGGAAAGGTTTTTCCCGATATAACCCTGAACGCGGTGTCGGCATGTCCGTATTCGGACAGCACCTCAAAAATATACCGTGTTCCGATGAACCCTGTTGTTATGTGCCAGTCCTCCCGTCTCACATATTCAGCCAGCGTATCAGCCAAGCCCTGCCTGAGCTGTTCGGGCGCAATTCCGAACGCAACCGGAAGAACGATTCCGCACTGGTTTCCTGCCGAATAGTTTTTTCCGCCGTCGGTGAGATATCTGCGGTTGAACTCGTCCTTCGCCCTTTCCGCGCGTTCTCTCAGACGCTCTGCCGCATCAAGGTCTCCGAGAATTTCGGCAACCCCCGAAATCTCATTGAGCATGTTATAATACCAGCAGCCGCAGAAAAACTTTTTGTCGGGTGTCACTCCCGTCGGAGAAAGCCAGTCGCAGTATTCGTGCGTGTCTGCCTCGGGCAGAAGCATTCCCTCATATTCCGTCCTTTTTTCAACCAGTCTGAGCATTTCGCCGTAGCGGCACCTCAGTATATTTTTGTCGCCGTAGAACCGA
Source organism: uncultured Clostridia bacterium (assembly GCA_934463175.1). Classification (GTDB taxonomy): domain Bacteria; phylum Bacillota; class Clostridia; order Monoglobales; family Monoglobaceae; genus CAKSIW01. Next base: position 53,273 of record CAKSIW010000003.1, read on the forward strand.
TACAGCGTCAGCGGCAGCATATATGTCTCGTCCTCCCACGCATAGGGTCCCGCGTGCATTTTGATTCCGTTGTCCGTCCACCGCGCAAGCAGCTTTGAATTGTCCGTCAGCCAGCACGCCGTGTGAGCGAAAATCTGTATGTCGCCGTTCCAATAGTTCTTTTCCCTTGTCGGGCAGTCGGTCGGACCGTTAAAAACGTTGTTCAGCCACGCCCTCTTTGTTGCATTGAAAATTCTGCTGACGGCTGAATTTTCCGTCACAAGCTCTCCCGTCTCCTCCAAGCCGTTGTGCAGTTCAAAGGCGCAAAGCTCCTCAACCTCACTGCGGCTTTCAAGACCTTCAATGTATATATATCTGAAGCCCGTATATGCAAAACGGCATTCATACGTCTCGCGTCCGCTGTCCTTTGCAATATACACGTCCATGTTCCGCACAAAGTTCTCGGATCTGCCGCCCTTTTCGCAATCGGCAGGGTAATAGACATTCACATATGCTCCGTTCTCGGGCAAACCCGTCTCCCGGCTGAGACGCTCGCAATAGCGCAGTCTGACCTTTCTGCCGCGCGCCAGACCGCGGAATGTGACCCTTGCCCTTCCCGCAATGCACTGTCCGACATCAAATAAATATGACCCGTCAGGCAGCTCCTTCAGTCTGTCCGCCGTATACTCCCTTGCACAGATTATATGCGGATAGTCCTGACGCAGCAGCATTTTGTGTTCGGTGTTCTCCCTTGCGCAGACCTCTTCATATTCCGAAATGTCCGCACTGCCGCAAAACAGCTCAGGCACTTCAAGCCGCGCGTCATATCTCTCGCCGTATTGAATGTCATTGTCTGTCAGAGGCGACGGTGTGCAACGCCATTCCTCATCGGTGAAAACATATTCCGTTTTCCCGTCCTGATATTCAAGCCTGATTATCGCGGTGATTTCGGGCTTTTGGGCATACAGCATGCCCCACGAACGGCAGTTATACGTTCCGTTCCCCGTGAGCATGCACACCGTGTTATCCCCCTTCTTCAGAAAGGGCAGAATGTCAAAGCTCTGATATTCCTTTTGATAGTTGCTGCAAAACGGCATGAAACGGGCGTCCGTAATTCTTCTGCCGTTGATATACGGCTCATAACAGCCAAGCGCGGAGGAATACATCACGGCACTTTTAAGCTCTCCGCCGATGTTTATTCTGCGCATGAAATAATATGACCGCCTGATTGCAGCAGGGTGCATTGACATCACATTCACATCAAGCACGTCACGTCCCTCGGTCTCCGTCTCAAAGCCGTCAGGCTCGTCGTTTTCCCAGAAATCAACCAGTTTGACCTGCTTGAAGCTGCCGTCCGTGACGATTTCCTCCGAACTGCCGTCCTCATAGCAGAGCCTTATGCCGCCCGTGATTGCCGCGCTGAAACTCTCGTCCGTTCCGCTCTGATAGCCCCTTATGTGGAGGTTGTTTTCGCCCGTCTTTAAAAGCCCTGTCACGTCCGTGAGTTCCAGGTGTCTTGTGTCGCAGGCAAGCTGTCTGCCGTTCAGCCACACGTCAAAAAGATTGTCGCACAAAAAAGCAAGCTCAGCCGATTTCACCCCATTTTCTGTGCGGAAAAGTCTGAAAAAATGAAATCTCACACAGCCGAACGGCCAGATATACATGGCACTCGGGAAATTCTCTTCCTTTGGTCTGCAAAATTTTTTCAAAGCCGAATCCCCTGCGGAGATGAGCTTTGCTCTTGAAAAATCCATTTCGGATTTGCTGTATTGCATATCCTTGCTGCCTCCTCCCGTCTCCCAAAACGCAGCAAAGAGTGTAAGGAAGATATTAATGCTCCTCGCCTACACTCTTTGCCCTGAGGCACACGGGAGTCATGCCCGATATGCCCTGTATTTCGTTTTGCGAACGAATTAGTTATTGGTAAATGTTTTTGACTGATTTGCAAGCGGCTTCAATGTTCCGTCAACCCACAAAAACAGCTTTGATGTGAATGTTCCCGTCTTTTTCGGGTCATATTTGAGTGACGCTGTGCCTGCCGTGACACTTGCAACCTCTGCATTAACCAGCACGCCTCCTGCGTCGTATAATGCCAGAATAGCCATGCCGTCTGCATATCCTTCATCTGCCGCGCTGTTTGCATTCACAGTCACCGCCGCAGTTGACTCACTGCCCGACACGCTCAAATCAAGCACATACTTTGCAGGAACGTTTATGTCAAATGTACGCTCCGCGGTGTATGCATGGCTGCTGTTCTTTGCCTCTGCGGTGTAGGTCACGGTCTTTGCCTCATTTTCAAAAACTGCGGTGTCATTGCCCGAAAGCGCATTTTCGCCCTTTGTCCAGCTTATCTCATAGCCTGCTGTTGCAGCCGCAGGAAGATTTATTGTTGTGCTGCCTGTGCCGAGTGCCGCATTGCCGAATGTTTTTGCGGCTGTCGAAAGCTCTGCCTCGCGGACGTCCTCATAAATTGCAATGTTGTCAAAGTGTATCGTTGAATTTGAAACGGCGATTTCAAGCGGTTTATACAGCTTATCGCCGCCTTTTCCTGTTGTGCCAAACTCAAACGCAAGGCTCGGAGCCACGCATTTGAGGGTCGCGCCTTTCTTTGCAAGATATGCCGCACCGACAGCACCTGTTTTCTCTGTATATTTAATTCCGGTTATATCGGCATACATAACAAGAGTATACCACTGACCGGCTTCTATGTCACACCCGAACATTTTACCGCCGCTGATTAACGCACGGAATCCGCTATTACTTCCGTCTCCGCGCATTTGAAGAATGGTTTTCGTTCCCGATTTGCTTAAATCCGCAGCATCGGGAACCATAAAGTCAAGCTTCACCGCATATGCCGTCTTAACCTTATTTGCGGAATCGTTGACGTAATTTGCTCCGATTACGAAGTTTGCATACTTGTTTGTGGCGTCTGTTGACGCAATCAGCACGCCGTCATCGCTCACACTGCAATTTACCCATTTATTGTAGGTTGAGCTGTCGCCATATATAGCGGTCTCCGCAGTTCCCGCCGACTGTCCTTTCAAGGCAGTGAAATCCTCCGCATAGAACTTCTCGTAGCCTGTCGGCTCGTAGTAAATTTTTAAATCATCAACCGTTATCATTCTGTTTGATGAAGAATATGCACTGTCACCCGACTCAATTCTGAATGTGTGCCAAGTTGTGGTGTATTCCAATGTCTTCTCCGCTATACTTGTATTATCCAAGAACAGTCCGCCTGATTTATCAACAATTTTTCTGCCGTTTATCCAAACGCTGAAATACTTATTTGGAATATCAATCAGAACGCTGAGATTATACCACTTGTCATTGCTGATTGCAACACCTGTATCCACAGTGGTGTTTGTGCTGCCGTTAAGATATCTGTATGTGAGATTGCCGGAAGAGTTTCTTGCAATCAAAGCTCCGAGACGTCCGTTGTCGCTGTTGTCAGAAGCCTTAACAGCGACACCGCTTTCCAGAATGGTGCTGTAAGTCGTGCTTGTTCCGCCCGTGAGCTTAAAATTCATGTCCACTCTGTATCTTTTTTCTGCAAGCGTGTTATCGTCCGTAATTCTCGTATACATTCTGCGTGCAATCTGCAAAGCCTTGTTTCCGTCAGTCTCCGTAATTTGCTTGATAAACTGACCGCCATTCGCATTATGCACAACCGAGCCTGTCTCTCCCATTACCGTAGCGTAGTTGTATTCACTGTAGCCATCATCATTTGTCGCACTCGCAGTTCCGAGATTGTCAAAATTCCCGTCCGCAAAAACCACATCTCCTGCGGTCGTGCCGCCTGTGCCAACCGTGAAGGTGTTTCTGGCATTTGCGGCAAATGTGCCGACACTTGCTGCTGAAAGCATAACCGCAATCAGCGTCAAGCTTATGAGATTTTTTGTTATTTTTCTCATTGTTTTTCCTCCTTAAATATATAAAATATTAATTTTATTTAATTCAACCCAACTTTTTTCTTCCCCCTGCACAGCCGCGGTATTCGTCCCAGAACCACTCCGCGGTTTTTGTCATCACAACGCCGATCTCGTCGCCCTTGAACGAAAATGTCATTGTTGAATTTCCGAGATATTCGCCCGCGGTCTGATTCCGAATCACAAGCGTGTGACCGTCCTTCCATGCCGCAGATGACAGTGTGCGGTAGCCTTTTCCCGACGGAACATCAATCTGTTCAAAGAAATAGTGCGTTTCGGGGAAAACATATTCCGCGTTTCTGCCGAAACCGAAGTGAAGCTCCTTCTCACCTCTCGGTGTCACAAGCCGCAGAGTTCCGCCGCCGTCCTCAAACCCGAAGCAAAGCTCCGAAATCTTCATCGGATTGTCCTCCATGACATACACAGCACCGTTCACCTCACTGCTCATCTCCGAGCTTGCTCCGCCTTTCACAACCGACGGTTTCAGTGACCTGCATTTTTCAAGCAGAGCGTTATATTCTGCCGTGTTTCCCTTCATCGGCTCAGAAAGCTTTGGTATGATTTGCCTTCTCAGCTCTTCATATATGAACTGATATGTCAGATCCGAGCCTTGGCAGTCGGCAGTGTTGCAGAATATGAAATCCTCCTTCGGGAAACAAATCGCATGCTGTCCGCCCATACCGCGGAACGCAAACGAGCCGTCGTCCGAAATCCATATCTGATAGCCATAGCCGCCGCGCCACATCATATTGTCTGACCACTCATCATTGAAGATTTGCTTTGACGTTGCACGTCTCACATAGTCCTCCGATATGAGCTGTTTCCCCTCAAACCGTCCGCCGTGATTGAAAACGCAGGCAAACTTTGCCAAATCGCGCAGGGTTGCCATTATGCCCGAACCGCCCCATGAATAGCCGTCTGTTCCTCTGACGCACCATGCGTCCTCCGAAAAGCCAATCGGATCGAGAAGCTTTTCGCGCATATAGTCAAGCAGTCTTTTTCCGCTGAGTCTTTCAACCAGTGCGCACAGTGTGTAGGTTGCCGCGGTGTCATAAAGGAAAACCGTTCCCGGCGGATGATTGACGGGACAGCCCAGATATGACTTTATCCACGGTCCGCCGCCGGAATAGTGCTTTGTTTCCACAAACGGCGACGCCATTTTAAGCAAATCCTCAACCCTTGTGTCAAGCAGCCATTTGTGCGGATTGTCGGGCAGAAATTCCTGAAAATAGTCCGCAATTCTGCTGTCAAGCCTGATTCTGCCCTCGTCAAGCATAAGCCCGATTGCAGCCGAGGTGAAGCTTTTGCTGATTGAATACATTCTTTGAAGAGTGTCCTCCGCATACGGCGGACAATATCCTTCAGCAAAAATTTTCTCGCCGCGCATCATCAGAAAGCTGTGAAGATTGACTCCCCGCGCCTCAAGTGCCTCAATATACCGTCTCACAGCCTCCGACGGCACGCCTGCCTCCTCGGGCGTTATGCATTTCAGTTTTGTATCCTTCATTCCGCACGTCCTCCTTATCCTTTCACCGCACCAATCATAACACCTTTGATGAAATAACGCTGAATGAACGGATATACGCACAGAATCGGTATTGTTGAAATTACAATTGTTGCATATCTGATGTTTGCGGCATAGGCAACTTCATCTGCCGATGAAACACTGCCGCTCTGGTTAACACCGCCGCCTTCCTGGAGCAGAATGTCGCGGAGACACATCTGAAGCGGTTTCCACTGCGGCTTGGTGATGTAGAGCAGTCCCGACATATAATCATTCCAGATACCGACCGCATAATACAGGGATATGACCGCCACAATCGGCGTGGCAAGCGGCAGCATAACCTTCCAGAAAATGCTGAATGTGCCTGCCCCGTCAATGCGCGCCGCCTCGTCCAGCGACGCAGGAATGCTTTTGAAATAGCTCAGTGTGATGATCAGGTTATATGCGCTCACCGCATTCGGAATTATCATTGCAAACGGTGTGTTCAAGATGCCCAGACTGCGCACCGTCAGATATGTCGGAATCATTCCGCCGCCGAAATACATGCTGAATGTGATCAGCATCATGATTGTGTTCCGCCCTCTCATTCTGCTTCTTGAAAGACAGAACGCCGCCGATGTGGTCAGAATCACGCTCAGGAGAGTTCCAACCGTGACATATAGAATCGTGTTGCGGTAGCCGAGCCAGATTGTGCCGTTTTTAAGCACGCTCAGATAGCTGTAGAGTCCGAAGCCTCTCGGCAGCAGAACAAACGCCGAGCCTCTGTAGAACGCCGCAGGGTCGCTCACCGACGCAACCAGAACATAGTAGCACGGATAAAGCGTCACCAATGTGAGGCATATCAGAAAAACCGTGTTTGCCGCGTCAAAAATATGTCCGCTGATTGATTTTTTAATTTTCATATCCGTCACCGCCTTACCATAATCCTTCGCCGCTTATTTTCTTTGTCACACGGTTTGCAGTTGCCAGAAGAATCAGGTTGCAAACTGAGTTGAACACAGAAACCGCGGTCGAATATCCGTAGTCCGCCTCCAGAAGACCCTGCCTGTAGACATAGGTCGAAATAACATCGGCTGTTTTATAGATTGTGGGATTATACATGAGAATGATTTTTTCATATCCCACCGTCAGTGTTTTTCCTATCTGCATGACAAGCAGCACAATGATTGTTGAAGCAATGCACGGCAGCGTCACGTGAATGACCTGTCCGAACCGTCCTGCTCCGTCGATTTTTGCCGCCTCATAAAGCTCCTGGTCAACACCTGCAATTGCCGCAACATAGATAATGCTGTTCCAGCCGAGTGCCTGCCATATATTGCTGATTACATATATCCACGGAAAATATTCCGGAGTTGTCATGAACGGAATCGGCGCAAGCCCCATCGCTGCACGGATTTCGTTGAAAACGCCTTCCATTGAAACAAAGCTCATCAGAATGCTGACCGCAACAACGCTTGATATGAAATACGGCATATATGTGATTGTCTGCACCGCTTTTTTAAACCGCAGATTGTGCACCTCGTTCAAAAGGAGTGCCAGTATGATCGGGAGCGGAAAGCCCAGAACCAGTGCAAGTCCGCTGATGACCAGCGTATTGCGGAAAAGCTCCACAAACTTATAGTTGGTCAGGAACTCAACGAAATTTTCAAGCCCCACAAACTTGCTCCCGAAAATTCCCTTTGTCAGGGAATAGTCCTCAAAGGCTATCAGTGTTCCAAACATAGGCACATATTTAAAAATCAAGAAGTACAGCAGTGTCGGCAAAAGCATAAGCCACAATTCGCCGTCCGCAAAAAAACCGCTCAGCTTGCCGCCTTTGCGTGTCCGCAAATCCTTATGCTTTATTTCTGCTTTTCCTGTAGTTCGCATTGATGTGTCACTCCTTATTCAGCGATTTTAAGATATCTTGCATATGCGGAATTATAAGCTGCAAGGACATCTTCAAGACCCAGCTTGTTAAGCTCTTCCCTGATATTGTCCATCTCTGAAAGCTTGCGGTTTCCGATGATTATGCCGTTGAACAGCTCGCTTGCATAGGCAACAACGTTTGTGCCCTTCTTGCTGATGACATCCTGCTCGTCTGCCGTGAATTTCATGCAGGGTATTGCATTTTCAAAGTTCGCGCTCTTGCTCCATACCTCAATTGCGTCCCTGCCCCAGGGCATGAGACTCTGGCTGTATGCGTCCCAAAGCTGCAAGCCGGGGAAGTCTGTGTTATATATGTTCACCGTCATGTTGAAGGTTTCGCTTCTGTCCAGACCTTTCGGGTTGTTGTCAAAAAATTCCTGAATGTAGACCTTGCGATCGCCCTCTGTTTTATAGTTGGTGCCCTCAATGCCGTAGTTCTCGGCAATTATGCCTTCCTCACTGAAGAAATAGTCAAGCCATTTTGCAACGCCGACAGGGTTTTTGCATGATGTCGTGATTGCAATTTGTCCGCCGCCGATTCCTTCTTTATATGCAGGGTTGTGCGAAATTCCGCCGAACCACGGAACACCTGCAACATTTTTCGTGCCGTCGTTCATTGAAGCATAATATCTTGTGGGCTGAATGCCGAACACAAAGCCTGCACGGTCATTCATCACCTTGCTGTGGAACGAATCCTCGTCCTGAGTCAGATAGTCGGGGTCAATCAGCCCTTCGCTGTAGAGCTTTCTGAGATATGCCACAGCCTCTTTCATTTCAGGCTCTGCCATGCCGTAGGTGATTTTTCCGTTCTTGATGTAGTAGCTGTGATATACGCCGAATGCCGATGTGATGTTGCCTATGCCGTATGAATTGTTGTCGCCGCCGCGTCCGCCGAACGGGATTTCATCGGCTTTGCCGTTTCCGTTGGGGTCCTGTGTCTTGAACGCTTTGAGAACCTCATACAGTTCGTCCGTATTTGTGGGCATCTTAAGTCCCAGCTTGTCAAGCCAGTCCTGACGGATCAGCGGGCCTAAATACACTCTGAGCTCCTTGTCTGCTCTGAAGCAGGGGATATATTCATAGCTTCCGTCCTCATTCGCAAACTGCGCCTTCAGCTCGGGGTTCTCGTCAAGATATTTCTTGAGGTTCGGCATATATTTCTCATAATCGCTGAGCTTAACAATAACTCCGTCTTCAACATATTTTGCCGAACCACCCGGAACGGTGTTCCATGTTGTCTGAATGAGGTCGGGATATTCACCGCCCGCAATCAGCAGATTGAACTGCTCCTTTGCCGCAGCCCATGTCGGGTTTGTCCATTCAATATGGCAGCCCGTGGCTTTTTCTGCAATCTGATATACCTGAATTTCGTTTCTGTCCTTCGCGCCTGCCTTTGCCGCACCGCCTGACATCGGCGCGAAAATCGTAACGGTTTTCGGTATCTCGCCGTCAGCCATGCTCTTCTCGTCCGAACCGTTTCCGCAGCCCGCAAGCCCGACGGTGACGAATGCTGCCAGAACTGTCAACACTACACATCTGAAAAAATTCTTGTTTTTCATTTCTTCGCCTCTTTCTTTTATATTTATTTATTATTTTTCATTCATTTTTGCAACCTCGGCACACATAAGCAAAAATGTTCCCACGCCGTGCAGGTCATTTTCGCAGGTCGGTCTTTCGATATATCCCTCGTAATCGCAAACACCTGTTCCTATGCACACGTTGCTGACCAAAATATCGTCGCCGCGCTTGCCCATGCTGTCATATATCGCGTCAAAGCACTCATTGACATATTCACAATATTCACTGCCCAGAAAGCCCTCTGTCACCGCCTTGGCAATTGCGGCTGTGAACAGGCAGCTGCATGATGTCTCAATCCAGTTGCCTTCGCACCCGCCCTTATCCACCACCTGATACCATTGCTTTGTTTTTTCATCACGGTATTTCATGACGGCTTTGAGCATTGCCTCTTCGATTTTTTCAAGTTTTTCGCGGTCGGGGTGCGTTTGAGGCACATATTCCAGCAGAATCATCACCGACAAAACATACCACCCCTGAGCTCTTCCCCAGACCTCGGGCGAAAGCCCCGTTTCCTTGTCCGCCCACGTCTCTTCCTTCGACTCGTCCCATGCGTGATACATGAGACCGTTTTCTGCCTTCAGCATATGTTCATGCATAATGAGTGCCTGTCTGACCGCCTCATTTAAAAATCCAAGCTCTCCGCTGTAGCTTGCATATTCCGCCTGAATCGGTCCTGCCATATAAAGCGAATCCAGCCACATCTGATTCGGGTGGCAGTCCTTGTGCCAAAAGCCGCCTGCCTTGTTCTTTTTCCAATTTCTCAATATTCCGATTAATGTGTCGAGGGCTTTCTGATACCTTTCATCTCCTGTTTTGTTATACAGGGTGAACAGCAGCACTCCCGGCTGAATGTCGTCCAGTCTTGTCGGGTCAAACTTAACAATTGAACCGTCAGGCTGAATGATTGAATCGACCCACGATTTTATGTAATCGTAATACTTCACCTCGCCTGTCAGGCGGTATGTCTCCAGCATACCCGACAGGAACACTCCCTGATGATAGTGAAACAGCTTTTTCGGAGGCAGATCCTTTGCCTCGGGAAACTTTCTCATCATCGTGTCGCACATGCGGCACGCAATATCAATAACCTTGTCTTTCACAGCAAATGTCCTTTCCATATTCACGTCTTTTGCTGCGCGGAAGATTTTTCCGCGCAGTCTTTACTACTTTAAATTTACCCAGATTCTCGTCAGTGAGCCGAGCGTCACCGGATCGCTGCCTTCCGCGCGCTCCGACACAAGGCGGACGCTTTGAAGCAGCTCAAACAGCGTCATATCCTTCCTGCCCAAAAGCTCATATCCCAAATTGATTGTCATTCGTTCACTGTATTTGTTCAATGCGCTGTTTTCCGCAGAGAACCAGTTTATATATTTGCCCGAGTCGGAAATGAGCGGATATGCATATGAGGCAAAGGTGTCAAGCGGCGCGAATCTGACTCCGTTCGCGTCCGTCACGGTCACGTCCGTCATCGCGTCCTTTGTCTGCTTATGCAGCGAGATGTCCTCCACCTTGATTCCGCTGCCGTTGGAGTCCCAAGCCCAGAAATTGTTAATGCTGCTGACGCGCTCTGTTCCGGCACGTCTGCGGTAGTTCTTTGCAAGCATAATCTCCGTGCCGCCCTCGGGGGTGACGTATGCGTCAAATGTATCGTCATCAAGCCGCACAACCATGCGGAAGCGGTATGACTTATCCTTCTCATACGGCACTTCATTCTCCGCCTTATAGGTGTCATTGTCATATGAATCAATCATGCCGTTGCTGTAGAAGCGCACACGGAACTGGGGGTTGGCGTTGCCTGTCACAACGCACTCATCTGAGGATATGCTCAGCACGCCGTCCACTTTGTCATAAAGCGGCGTTGCGGTGAACTCAAGCTCAAATGTTCCCGTCTGTTTCACCAGCTCATCAACGTTTACGCTTCTGTCATAGTTTTGATATGACAGCATGGAGAACGCTGACTTTTGTTTGAGCGGAATCACAAACTTTCTGTCAAATGTCGCGTTTCCGCGGCTCACGCGTGCTGTCAGCGTGACCGTGCCGCAATCTATGCGGTCGCGGTTCAGCGTGCCTGCGCTGTCAAGAATATCTTCCCTGTCAGAGAACCACTCCACTCGGGTGCCGTGTATTGAAACAGGCGACAGATATACATCAGATGACAGCTCATCTCCCTTATATTCAACAGTGAGAGCCTCCGCACCGAGTCTGACCGCCTGTTCGTCCGTCAGAGACGGGTTTTCAAGACGTTCTTTGATTACGCGCAGCCCTGCCTTTTCAAGCACTCCGCTTGCGGAAGCACCCAGCGCGCCTGTCAGCTCTGCACAGAACTCATCCCATGTCGGGTTTTCGCTTTTCAGGCTTATGTCACAGCCCAGCGATTCCTTCACAAGCGTTTTCAGCTCCTCTGCGCTCAATGCGCGTTCCGCCTCCGCGTTTTTCAGAGATGTTCCGCCAAACGCCGACATTCCGACACCGCTTATTTTTTGTGCGCTGCCGTTGAACGCAACATAAATCGCGCCGTTCTCGGGGTATGTGTCTCCTCCCTGTGTGACCGTGATTCTGACACCGCCCGATTCGCGTGCGACATCAACTTTATATCCGCAGCCGTCCTTGACGGGGAATTTTCCGTCCGTAATCCTGACTGAGGTCTCAAAATCACCCTTCATTGAGAACTCGATTTTATCCGCGCTGTATTCCGCAACGTCCGCCTCGGCATGACCCGTGAACTCATCAATATATATCGGTCTTTGTATCGCCGCCATGACGTCCTTCCAATACATATGCCGCGCCAGCGTGACCTCATAGGCTGAGTCAATCACATTCGGCGCGCCTTCCCACAGGCGGTTGCCGTCATATGTGACTGCCACATCCTGCTCCCAGACCTCCTCCGTTCCCGTTGCACCCTCGGGTGCAAGACAATAGAGGAACATTGATTTTGTTCCGTCAAGCTCATAGGTGTTTCTTGTCACGTGCGGGAATTCAACCGTACAGTCGCCGTCATAGCCCAGACAGCGCGTGCCGTTGCTGAACACCACCGCCAAATCTTCATAGCCGAGTTCTTCAATCTCATCGCGGTAATCAATGAATATCTGACTTAATATATCCGATATTCTCAGCAAAGCAAAATTATAGCCGATTCTCGACTGAAAGCCCGTGGGTGCGCCATAGCCTATGTCGTTTGCAACATTCCCCAGACCGCCGACCGAACATGCAATATATCCCTCCAGGAAGCTTAGCATGGATTTTAAATATTTCGTGTCATCGGTGTGCAGAAACGCGGAAGCGAGAATGTCAACGGCAAGAATGGTTGAACGCCCGTCAATATAGCGATCTCCCTTTTCATCAACCTCATATTTTTCCTTGTCGCCCGACGGGGATATGAGAAGCTGACCGAATTTTTCATTCTCTCCGCAGAGAAAGTCGCCCATTTTTTTGACAATTGCAAGAACCTTCGGGCTGTCTTCAAAATAAAGAAGATGTGCTATTCCGCGAAAGCCTATTAGATTTACCCAATACTTTTGCGGAAGCTGCCGTTTGTAGCCCTCGGGGATTGCCTGATAATACAGCGAGCCGTCGTGGTAATATGCCTGTGTGTAATTGCCGTCTTCAAGCTGTGCGTTTTCCGCCCACTGCACAACGGCGTCGGAGGCTTGCTTAAAACGCTCATCGTGGAAGAACTGCGACGCTAAATATGTTGACCTTGCTCTGATCATGCCGCGCGACTCTAAATATTCGCCCTTGTTCGGCACTCTGTACGGGTTGCTTGCATTTCCGAAATACCAATACTCAACCTGGTTTGTGCCAAGGGTCGGTCTTGCATACATATCCTCAATGGTGCGCTGTGAGCACAGCTTGTATGTGTCATACACCCATTCATCGCCCGTCAGCACATATGCCATATAAAGACCGCTCTCGTCACCGTACAGTGAGTGGCTTCCCCAAAAGCCCACGCCGCTTGCTTCGCTTTTTGCCCTTGTCACATTCATACGGTACCGCATTAACCCTGTCATTTCTTTATGCATACCGCGGTATACACCGATATCCGACCTGATTTCCGAAACGTTTACAATCGCCGAGAATATATCCTCATCGCCTGTCTGCATATATCCGTAGCCTAAGTTATATTCAAGCTCGCCTACAACATTTGCGGTAAAATCGTCAAACTTATCTGTATATGCGTTATAATCTCTGTAGCTGCCTGCCTCAAAAAGCCCGACGGATGACGCAAACACCTTCTTCATGCTGTCCATGAACTCACGGACCACGCCGCCCACAATTGTGTTTTTAATCAGCCCTGCCTTCACATACTGATTTATGTCCGCCTTTGCGTTCGGCGGATATGCAAGGGTTTTTGTCCAGTTTTCTCCGTCTCCGCCGAAACAGATGTGAAGGTGACAGGTTCTCGACATTCCGTCATACCACGTGAAGCTTTTTCCGTTGTTCAGCGGTGAGAAGTCCACTGAATTTTCCCTTATCACATAACCTGTTTTTGAAGCGTCCTCAATAGAGCCGTTAAATCTTGTATCATCGTATGTGGCAAGCTGCATTGAGCCCATATCCAAAAAGTCAGAATCGACAATCCCGTTTTCTGTTTTTCCGTCACACGGTGCTCCGATTGTCAGCCCAACGCTTTCTATATCAATATGGTTTGTCACGGTAATGCGGTGGTCAATCTGAAGCTTTGACGCGCCCTCCGCGATTGTAATATACATCTGCCCCGTTATGTCTTTTCTGACAGGGCCTTTGACGTCCAGTTTGATGTAGCTGTCCGTGTGCTTCAGCACCTCAAAATCGGTGATTTGCATATAATCGGTTTTGCCGTCAGCCGTAACATAAAGATTTATACCGCCCGAAAGCTGCTCCGTTCCGTTATACCTGAGACTTTCTATACCGTTCATTCCAACGGTCATGTCAATTTTTTCGGAATGAACCGTCAGCCTGTCGTGCGTTTTTGTGTATGTTGTCTTTCTCTCGGGCGGAGTACCGTTTGTGATGACCATGCGTTTATATTCATTCGGCTTCAGGTCAACCTTTCCCGAAACCAAAAGCCACTTAATGCTGCCGTCATCATATGTTTCAAGAGACTCGGCGTCCGAAACAACAGGCTTGCCGTCCTCGGTCAGGCAAATGTTATCCGCCGAATAAAGCAGTCCTTCCTCAATGGCAACGCCTCTCCTGAAGAAATAGTCCTTAACCTCAACGCCGCTGCGTTCCTGAACCGTGAAGGGAATGGAAAGCTTCCCGTTTGTTCCCGACGCAAATGCGGCAATTGGCAAAAGTCCTGCCGCAAGTGCTGCGCTGACAATGCAGGCAATCAATCTGACAGCCGTTTTTTTCATCTTTTCTGCCTCCTCCAGCCTAAAGCTCCTTCAGAACGTTATACATAATCTGTGCGGTCTCCGCACGTGTTACGGAAAGCGACGGTGCAAACATATTGTTTCCTATGCCCGATATGACGCCCCACCGTGCAAGACGCGCAATTGCGTCCCTTGCCCAGTCGGCTGCAAATTCGCTGTCCTCAAAGGTCACTCCGTCATTCTGGTCATAAAGCTCAATGTTCTTTGCCGCAGCTGCACGGTCAACCATCACTGCCAGCATTTCACGCGTGATTACATCATCTCCGCCGAACATTCCGTCACCGATACCGTTGACAATCCCGAATGCCGCCGCAGTCTCCGCATAGCTGCTCCACCATTTGCCCTCGCCGTCTCTGAACGCGCCCGCTGAATCCGAACTGAAGCCGAATGCCTCAACAACAATCTTTGCAAGCTCACCGCGCGTCACATAATCGTTCGGGCGCATTTCTCTGCCGTCACCAATCATAATCTTCCTGCTGCTCATATATGAAACCGCGTCATAGAACCAATCGTCCTTGCCGACATCGGAAAATTCGGACTCCGCCTCATTTTCGCCGCCGTCCGACGGCTGCTGCTCTGACGGCTTGGGAACCAGTGAGATTCCGCCTCCGCCGCCTCCGCCGCTGTTGTTGCCCGATGCCACATTGCCCGGCGAAATGACCGAACCGCCCGAAGGCTTTGACGAGTCATCCTTGAACGGCTTCAAAATTTCATTAAGCTTGCCGCAAATATCCTTCACACTCGCCTCAGCCGCGTTAATCTCCATTTCCGACGCACTGATATAGAAGCTTGTTCTTTCGCTGTCGGTGATTCCCGAAGCGTTCAAATCCGCCGTATCAAAACCGTTGTTCTTAAGAATAACGCTGTTTGCGTTGATGAAATCCACAATTTCATCACGCGTGATGTCCGAAAACCTGATGACAAGCTCCGAATCTCTTATTGCATTCCGCAAATCGTCAAGCGTGTTATATGCCGCTCTGCCGTTCATAATCCGCGTGCAGTATTCGCTCCTTCCGTCAATCAGAGCCGAATCGGCATACAGCTTTCCGCTGTGCAGCTTCAAAACCTCTTTAAGCTCCGCCGCGTCGGACGCTCCCTTGACAGCGGCAAGCACCGCGTTCTCCCAGTCTGCGCCGTAATAGTATGTGTCTATGGTCACAGGCGTGATTTCACTGCCCGTTATGCTGATTGTCAGCTTCTGCGGCACCTCGTCTCCCGTCAGAGTCCTGCTCCACACAAAGCTGTTGTCGGCGTCCGCGGTTATTGTTCCCGTCTCGTGTATGTCGGCTGTGCTGTCATCACCGTCATCGCCGTCCGCGCATATATTGACCGCCTGCGCCACTGTGTCGCTGAAGCTCCCCTCAAGCCTGATTTCACCGTCTCCGCACACCATGCTGTTCACTGTGACAGTGCGCGCCGAAACCACGCCGAGACTGTGGGTGTCGCTGAGAACCACGCCGTCGTCTCTTGTTGCCGCCGCAGTTAAAACCAGGTCGCCCTCAAAGCCCTCTGCAATGTTCAGCACCATGCCGCCGCTGCCGTCATCATCAATCGAAAGCTTTGTGCTGTCTGCGTCCGTGCCGTCAGCGTTTTTGACGCTCCACGAAATGTCTCCGTCCGTGAGATTGTTTTTCTGCGTATACACTCCTGCCTCCAGAGGCATTGCCAGTCCGCCTGCCTCAACAGCAGTCTGTGACGGCATTGTGCCGCCTGCGTTAATTCTCACAAATGCCGCAGTGGTGTCATCGCCGTTCTCCGTGTCAATCACCGCACCCTTGAAAATGCTGATTTCATTGTCCAGCTCCGCAGACCCCGGCACACATGCCGACATCAGACGGTCAATCATGTTCTGCGGAACCTTCCCGTCGGTATATCCTGCCTCTGCGTTCACCGCCAGGCTGCGCGCCTTGAAATATGACAAATCAAGCTCGTAATCGGAATCGTTCGTGTTGACGATTTTGATATTGTCAAGATAATACAGCGGGTCGGACGCACTGTTCGGGCTGCCCGAATGTCTGTTCGCATTCGATTGGAATATGCGCCCCAGATGATTCTTTGTTCCGCTCTGATTGCCCATCTGACCCGACAGCTTTTCCGTATCATTCATATAAATATGATATTTCGGTCTCCCGTCGCCCGTCACGGCACCCTCATTCCAGTCAATTGCAATGAATACGTTATACCACTTGTCAAACTCCACGCCCTCGGCTATTGCCGTGCACTGAGCAGCCGTTCCCTGGTGCCCAGCAACAAGCTTTCTTTCCGTTCCGTCACTGACATACCAGACCGCCGCACGGTTATTAATGCCCGAGGTGTCCCAGCGGCTCATCACAAGCTGCGCCTCTCTCAAATCATTTTCCTCATCGCCTGCCATTGACGGAATCATGAAATCCGCGCTTATGAAAATCTCGGCTGATTCATCGTTCCGCTCCGTATCCGTAATCGGGTCGGAGGCGGCGTCAAGCCTGTAAATGTAGTTCCAGTCCTCCTGTCTCTCCTGTACGTATGCAAACTTATTTCCGTTCTCCTCCCTGACACCCGTGCCAACAAAAGCCGTGGTTGCCGCGCCTGTTGCTTTGCTTTCAAAGTCCTCTTCGTAATATACCTCATACGCCGATGCCTGCATTGATGTCAGCATTGCACATGCACAAAGCAAGCTGACCGTTCTCATAACCCTTTTCATCATAAAACATTCATCTCCCGTCTGATTAATCGTTTACATATTTCACAACAATCTGAACATCAATGCGGTTCACATATACCCACACATAATCGCCGACATTCAGGTTTATTCTGTCGCCCGGAACCTCAACCGTGTTGCGTTCCGCATTATATATCATATAAACAGGAGTGGTGCGTCCGATACACAGTCTGGCATTCGCCGACGCGTCAACCTTCATTGAAGAATCAATGTTGAACTCCGTCACATCACCCACAACCCGTCTGAAGTCTCCCAGCCATGGCATGTTTTCCTTTTCCTGATATATTTCATCTGCCCTTGCGGTGTGCGTCCTGTCATATTCGTGAAGCACAACATATCCTGCGATTTTGCCTCTGCTGTTTGTCATCACCGAAATAATATCCCCCGCTTCAAGCTCGGAAATTTTCGTTATGGTTGTCGGAACTCCGTATTCCCCCGTTGAGGTGAGAGCACCGTCCGCAACCGCCTTGCGGTCGCCGCCGTAGCTTGTGTTCAGCGGTGCAAGGTCATCACTGACCGCACGGAGCGTGCTCGGCATATCGCCGCGCTGGAGCGACAGCTCGGTCACAATGTCGCCGTTCTCGTCCAGCACCTTTGAGTTCTCCTTGACCAGCCATGTTCCCGAGGTGTTGAAATACAGGCTTCCGCCTCCGCCGTTGTTTCTCTTCGCGCTGACGTCCTTGACAACGGCATATTTAACCGTTAAGGTGTCGGACGTATCATATATCTCAAGCTGCAAATTCCTGAACGAACCGCCTCTCATGGCATATTTGCCTATGTCAAAATCCTCAGCCGAAACACTTCCCGAGGTTGCATAAATCACAATCGTGCGGTTGTCGAAGTAATATCCGTTCTCCATATAACGGTCATATCTGTACAGCGCGTCAGCCGTTGTACTCTTGAAGTCCAATGAGAAATATTGGTTATCATAGCCGATATAGTCAGGCTCGTCTGTGTGGTCAACCGCCATTTGCAGAAGCGCAAGCCTGCCCGAATCGTCCAGCTCATACTTCACCATCTGAGGCTCAAGCTGACCTGCCGCAAGCATTGCCGTGATGTCCTTGTCCTGAACCGCATAGCCCGTGCTGTATATTCCGTTGCGCTCTCCCGCAAACCTGAGCTTTTCCGAAGGCTCCAGGTCAATCATTTCGCCCTGCATTGTGTATATGCGGAATTTATAGCTGTTGTCAAACACACCCTCTGCGCCGACACCGACCAGATATCCATAGTCCAGAGCGTCTCTGACCTGAAAATCATTATACGCAACAATCAATTCCTCATTTGCAAGACAGAACGTGCCGGTGAGTCCGAGTCTGCTCTCAAACTCCGGTCTCAGCTCATTTGTCACGCGGTACGGCTTGCCGTCAATGTAAAAATAATCCTTGCTTATGCTCTCAATCCTGCCCTTGACAACACCCGAAAGCAGACGCAGGCGGATATATTTGTTCGAGTCAAAGCTGCCGTCGTCCTTGAAGCTGCACATAATTTCAAACACCGAGTCACGTGTGATAACCGATTTGTCAGCAAGGCGGTCTCCCGTCACAATGCTGATTAAGTCCTCGCTGAAATCGTTCAGACGGAGCGGCTGTTTTCCGTATTCGTCCGTCATAACCCCGTCATATTCCTCAAAGCTGTGCACCTTGTAGTATACATATTTTTCAATGGAAATCACGTCATACACACCGTCGCTGTTGCTGTCGGTCAGATACACCGTGCCGTTTTCAGGCTTGAAATCGGCGTTTTTCACCGAAACGCTCGACACGCCGTTAATGAACACACTTGCACGGGGGTCAAGAGCCACTGTCTTTTGCGAAGAGCTGCCGTTTTGGCTGTATTCAAGCCGCGGACTGCGCTTGCTTGCCGCAGAATCGCCGCTGTCAAAGCCCTGAGCCGACACAATGTCATAGGCGTCAACCGTCAGAACCGAACCGCTCTTATACATATAGACAACCTCTGCGCCGTCATCGGTATCGCGCGTGTAGAAAATCACCTTCTGCCCTATGTTGATGTAGCTGTCGGCTGAAGAATAATACGGATTTTCGTATATCACACCGCCGATGATGATATGGTCGCCGTCCGCCGCGCTTTCGCCGCTTAGTGCCAAGCCGCAGATTGAAGTGACCGTTCCGTTCTCCTCCTTCACACCGAAGATTTCCTCCATGAATGTGTTTTGGCTTATTGCATATCCCGTTCCCGACACCGAAACAGGCATGTTCAGTCCGACATATTTTGAACGGAGCATGTTGAATATCATCATTGAGGCATCAGCACCCGTCAGCTGTCTGCCCGACGGCATGTTTTTCACAAGCCCGAGACGGGAAGCCTGAAGCATATAATCCGTCGGGTATGAAATATCCTGCATGATATGCTCATATCCCAGAACTCTGAGACATATTGCGGCAGCCTCCTCCGAAAGAATGATTCTGTCAGGCTCAAAAAGACCCGTCTCATCAGCGTAAACAAAGCCCAGACTTGCCGCCGTGTTCACATAGCGTCCCTGCTCGCCGTTCACATCAGAGAAAAAAGTCTCGTTTGTCAGAATGTAATTTCCCGATGCCTGAACCGCAAGAATTGCAAAGTCTCCTCTTGTTATGTATGCGTCCTCGTTGAACACAGCCGAAATTCCCATACGGTTCAGCAGCACTTCCGGGTTGAAGTCCTTCAGCTCCGCGGGGCTTTCCGCAGCGTGCGCCAAACAGCCGCACAGCATGAGCGAAAACGAGACAAGCATTGCAGACAAGCGTCGAAAAGTTGTGTTGCGTTTAAACATTTCTCTTGATCCTTTCTTTGTATAAGCTGTACTTTCACATTTTCTATTGGTTATTTTGTCCAATAAAACCAATCAGAGTCTTGACAATATTATTTCTTTTTTTGATTGTAACATAAGTTTTTCAATGTTTCCTTGATTTTTTTATTATTTTTCTTGACATTTCTACGATTTTGTATTATTATCATCAGAAAGAGGTGATTTTAATGCTCAGGAGAGACTTTATTTTAGATCAGAAGAACTACCTGTTCATCGAAGACGTTGCAAGGGACTATCCCATGCCCGACCCTCACTATCACAACTATTACGAAATCTATTTTCTGGTTTACGGAAGATGTAACTTTTCCGTTGAAGACCACCTTTTTCAGCTCAAGAGAAATGACATGCTCATCATTCCTCCCGGGCTGACTCACTGCGGCTGCGAATATCCCGAAATGAGCCGCCGCGTGATTATAAATTTTTCAAAGGACTGTGTTGATAACGAATTTAACGAAAAGCTTTCCGCTTTCAGAAGCAATAACTTCTATATTCCGCAGGATCCCACGCATGTCTACAACATCATAGGCGACATGACAAAGGAATACATCGGCATTGACTCGCTTTCAAAAAGACTGCAATACTGTCACCTGACCCTTCTTCTGGAATATATCATCAGAAACAAAACCCGAACCCAGTATGTGCCGTCGCAGAACCGCGTCATACAGACAACCGAGAGCTTCATGAAATTTGTCACCGACAACTATGCCGAGGACATTTCAATTGCCGATTTGTCAAAGCAGTTCGGCTACAGCGCGAATTATATCTCAAAGCTGTTCAAGGATAATCTCGGAATGGGCTTCAATCAGTATCTCACGCTTCAGCGGATTAAAAGCGCGGAATATATGCTGTCAACCACCTCAACGCCCATATGCGAAATTGCCGTTGTCTGCGGTTTCAATGACAGCAACTATTTTTCAACCGTGTTCAAAAAGCTGCACGGCATATCACCGTCAAAATACAGATCCATTCGCCAAAAAAATTTATAATTAAGGAGACATAAATCATGCAGACAGAAATTGAAACCAAATATACGGGGTATATTGACAAAATGATACGCTACATCGAAAGCTTCAGGCTGGCGGACGGTGTGCTGTGGAAAAGGTTTGTCGAACAGTTCAGGCTTCACTCCGACACGCAGGACTTCGGCTGGCGCGGAGAATATTGGGGCAAAATGATGCGCGGCGCATGTTTTGTGTATTCATACACCAAAAACAGGGATTTATACGCTTCCCTGAAAAACACCGTTTCCGACATGATGAGCACCATGGAGGACAGCGGCAAGCTGAGTACATATGACGGCGAGCGCGAGTTCACGGGCTGGGACATCTGGGGCAGAAAATATGTGCTTCTGGGTATGCAGTATTTCACGGAAATATGCGGCGACGCGGAGTTCAAACGGGAAATCACGGAATGTATGTGCAGACAGCTTGACTATATCATGTCAAAAATCGGTCCGAAAGAAGAGGGCAAAAAGCCCATTACAGCAGCCACAAACCACTGGAGGGGGCTTAATTCGTCCTCAATTCTGGAGCCTGTCGTGAGGCTCTATAACCTCACGGGGAATGAAACCTATCTTAATTTTGCAAAATATATTGTTGACTCGGGCGGCACCTCTGTTGTCAACGTTTTCAAACTGGCATATGAGGATAATTTCTACCCGTATCAATACCCCGTCACAAAGGCATATGAACTGACCTCCTGTTTTGAGGGGCTTTTGGAATACTATAAAATAACAAAGACAGAATGGTACAGGACCGCGATTGTAAACTATGCAAACAAAATCCTTGAAAGCGATTTCACCGTCATCGGCAGCAGCGGCTGCACTCATGAGCTTTTTGACCATTCCTCGGTCAGACAGGCGAACACAACCAACGGAAAAATAATGCAGGAAACCTGCGTGACGGTGACACTGATGAAGTTTTTCAGCAGACTTTGCCTTCTGACGGGCGACAGCAAATTTGCGGACGCGTTCGAGCTTTCCATGTATAACGCATATTTCGGCTCAGTGAACACAGAAGGCGCAATTGAGCCGACCATAAAGGACATATACCCCGATGCGGTCATTGAGCCTATGGCATTTGACAGCTACAGTCCGCTGACCGCCGGCACGAGAGGCAACGGAATCGGCGGTCTCAAGCTCATGCCCGACAACCACTATTTCGGTTGCTGCGCCTGCATCGGGTCATTGGGTGCAGGGCTGATTCCAAAAATCGGATTTGTGAAGAATGACCGCGGTTTCACCTTCAATCTGTTCATTTCGGGAGAAATTAAAGCACAAACCGACCGCGGAAACACTGTTGTGTTCACAATCGAGACAGAATATCCGAAGTCTGGTGATGTGAAAATCGTTCTGTCGGCAGACAAAAGCGAGGAATTTGACGTGTTGATCAGAAATCCGCATTGGAGCAGAAACACCTCCGTTTCTGTCAGCGGCGAAGAAATTCCCACGGAAAGCGGCGAATATATAAAAATACACAGAATGTGGAAAAGCGGCGATGTCATCAGTCTCAGGCTTGATATGAGAACAGAAATAATCCGTCCGACACCCTACGGACACGAGATTTTGATGAATCATGTCGTTTGGGGGCAAAACTATGTAATCCCGACATATGACATTGAGGACCCTGCTGCCAAAAACCACATTGCATTGAGAAGAGGTCCCGTCATTCTCGCAATGGACAACAGACTCGGAAAATCGGTTGACAAGCCTTTGAGCATTGACAAAACCGCGCAATTCATTGAGACGGAGCTTGAAGATGAAACCAAAGCACCGTATGAATGTATGCTTGAAGCTTCAATCAAGGACAAAGGCGGCAGCAGGATATATCTGACCGATTATGCGTCAGCAGGAAAGCTTTGGAACGAGGAAAGCAAAATGGCGGCGTGGCTGCTTACCGAAAATTAAAATTTTTGTTCAGGCTCTTTTCGGTCTGCTCTGCAAAACGCGGACACCGCACAAAGCGGTGTCCGCGTTTTTTTTCAGCGTTTTTGTCTACTTTTTTGTCCGCGTTTTTGTCAGCGGTCAGTTTCAGACCCGTCCGCGATCAGTTTCAGACCCGTGTGCCGTCAGTCTCCAACCTGTGTACCGTCCGTCTCAACCCCGTCAGCGGTCAGTCTCCGGCCCGTGCGCCTCAACCCGTGCGCGGTCAGTCTCCAACCCGTGCGCCATCAGTTTTCAACCACTCTCAGTCCGCCTCAACCCCGTCAACCGTCAGTCTCCGACCCGTGTGCCGTCAGTCTCCAACCGTCCTCAGTCCCGACCGCCGTGCCGTTTTCTGAAAAAGTGAAAATCGCAGCACTCACCGCCGTACCCTAACGTGGTTGTTCTCTCAAAGCCTAATTTTTTCAGACCGCCGTATGTCACATCATCAACATCACAGAACATTCGGCACAGCTCCGCACAGCCGTTTTCCAGACATGCCGTGTGCCACAGACATTTTTTCATTGTCACATCAAAACAGTCCTTGCCGCAGCTCTGCGTGCTTTCCCACAAATCCGCCCTGCGCGTGACCGCAAGGAACGCACGGCTGTATATGAAATAAAACCACGGCACCGACTCCATTCTGACCATGAACAAATGCTTTTGAGCCGCGACCCGATCCTGCATATATTTTCGCATATATGCGTCCGATTCCTCCTTCGGAATACCGCTCTCCGACAATGCCTTATACAATGCTATGCGCGGAAGAATCGTCTGCACAAGCGTTTTCATTCGGCTCTTTGACTTTTCTTTTGTGTTTTCAGCGGCAAGACGGAATATTCTCTCCTGCCTCTCAAACAGGCTGCCGCCCCTGTCCGCTCCGAATTCCTCTGTCAAAAATGCTTTTATCTGTTTTTGCTGTTTAACCTTCATGGCACTCATCTCCCTGTTTCACGGATATTGTATCACAAAGACACCGTAAAATCAAGAAGCTTTTCTGCGCTCCGCGGCGGCACTATCGGTTGCCCTTTGCGCGGTTGTGCGTTTTGCAAAGCATTCTGCAGTTCCCGATGTCGGTTGCGCCGCCCTTGCTCCATGCCGTAACATGGTCAGCGTCCATTTCGTTCAGCCTCCAAATGCGCGTTTTGTTGCTGTCGTCACCCATGGCGCAATATGGACAGTTCGACACCTTGCCGTTCTCTGCCTCCTTTGTCTGACGCGCATATACGGTCTTTTTCGTCGGTTCGTCAAACAACCGCACATTCAGCAGTCTGCTGTCGGTGCAGCCGCCGAGAATATATTCATAAATTCCGCGCTTGTCCTTCACATAAAAATCCGCATACAACTCATGCAGCTTTGCCGACACCTCATCGGGATTATATGAGCTTGCGTGATAGCGTTCATAGAAACTGCCCCAAGGAAGTCCGCGCATTTCACTCTCCACGTCGCAGAACACACTTGAAACCCAGTCTATGACGCTTGTGAAATATGCCGCAAGCTCGCTGATGTCATCATCATAACGGTGCTTGCTCATATATCCGTCAATGTCTCCCTTGCTCACCCAGTCAAGAGCAGTGCGGAGATAGTCCTGACGCAGAACACTTCCCGAAATATACGCGCTCCATTTCTGAATGTTTGCATTACGGCTGTTTGAAAATTCTTCCTTTGCACGGGTGACAAACGGTCCGGAGTGGATTGCATTGGAAAGCTCCTGTTCATTGAGCGGAATCCCTGCAATGTTTATGGTTTTGAACCATTCCTTGATCTCGCTCTCCGTTCCCTCGCATATGTAGATTGTGAGAGGGGTTTTCATGATTTTTTCCTGCAAATCCTCCGCAAGCCCCGAAAAATACCGCGGTATGCCGTTGCTGTCGTTAATGGAAAATTTCCCCGTGACATATCTTCCGAAGCTTGTGCTTCTCTGCTGACCGTCGAGAACCTCAAATTTATCCTCTGCAACCTTTGTGAAATATATAAGACCGAGAGGATAGCCCTTCAGAATGGAATCAATAACGGCGACATCGCGTTTTCCGTCCGCGTATATGTAATTTCTCTGATATTCGGGCTGGATTGTCAGCTTGCCCGAAAGCCCGAACAAGCCTTTTCCCTCATATTCGTTATATACAAAGCCGCGGCATATGTCAGCTACGGTTATATCGGTTTTTAATGTGGTAATCATTCCGCCGCCTTCTTTCGAATAACAATTCTTGCATAAACAGAATGAACAAACTCTTCTGTTCTTTCATTGTATAAAAAATTACCCTTTTTAGATTTTCCTTTCATCACAGGATTACCATTAGCTTTTTTGCCCGAAGCTCCTGTAAATGTCATATCTTGTCTCATTTCTTTAAAATCATCATAATATCGTAAATTCGGTATGCCTGCTTGTTCGTCTGTACTCGACTGCAACAATCCAAGAACTTCAAACTGTTCGGGACAGTATTTATCAAGATACGTAATCGGAACCCCCATTATGCCGTCATAATTGCTTGGGATTGCGTCGGTGAAGGGAACTTCAATTGCAGCATAATTGTCATATTCCGAATATCCCTTATCCCTGATTTCCTTATGCTTGCTGAATTTTATGTTGTCCTCCATGGTCATCAGGCTAAGCGGCTGATGCCGTCTGCCGTGTTCAAGATTTGTGAACCAGCAGGAATTACCAGGGCGAGTGTAGTTTCCGACATAACCAAGCTTTGCCGCCTTCTCTCTGTCCTTCGGAGCAACCTCAGCCCCCTCAGGCACACTGAAAACCATATCTTCACTGTTGCATGTCGCGCCAAGCTACAGTTGGGCGTGTGAGATTTTTTCTGTAAATTAGATTTTTCTATGACAAAATATCGGTTTTTAGTGGGCAGGATAGCTGA